>JAKSPV010000040.1 GCA_024404475.1 Clostridia bacterium
GACGGCGCGCTCGGCGGAAAGGTCCTCATACGGCTCGCTCCGCTCCCATTCATAGATCAGTTCGGACGCTTTTCTGTCCAGAACAAAGCCGAATTTGGAGACGAGAGGCGTCAGGTGCTCCCGCAGAAAATGCACGGCTTCCGGCGCAAACGGATCTTTCTCAAAGAGCATTTCAAACTCTTTGGCAACGTCGAGGCAGAAGCGGTACGACGTGATCGTGACGTTTCCCGCAGCATCGCGGAACACTTCGAGGGGCACGGCAATATCCGATGCACCGCTCAACACAAACGACTCAAACTCCTGGTCTTCCAGACGGATCATCGCCGACACCTCCTTTTTTCTCCATTTTACCGCGGAAACACCGTCCTGTCAAGGCGTCGCCTGCAAAGGAGCGGCGCCAAACGCATATTTTTCGTGACTTTTTGCTTACCTATGGATTTTTGAAAATTTGTGTGCTATAATGAAGATGTATAGATATATCCTGAGAAGTATTTGCTTTTCAGTTTACCGACAAATCATCCACCGTACAGAAGTACCCAGAAAGGATCCCCGCATTTATGTCCCGTTACGTTGAAAAAATCGAAAAACTGACGCTCCCCATGATCCCGATGCGCGGGCTTGTTGCGTTTCCCGGCATCCCGCTGAACTTTGAGCTCGAACGCGATTTCTCGATCGCGGCGCTCGAAGAGGCACAGGCGGGCGACATGTGCGTTTTTCTTGCCGCACAGCGCGATATCGCCGTTGAAAAGCCCACGTCGAAAGACATCTATCAGACGGGCGTCATCGTCCGCATCCGGCAGTCACTGAAAGCGCCCGAGGGCGTTTACCGCGTCGTGGCCGAAGGTCTGTCCCGCGCGACGGCGCTCGAATACTACATGCAGGGCGGCTGCTTCCGCGCGAACGTGCTTTCCAAAACGATCTCGCTCGGGAATACCGAAAACGACGTGCGCTGCGAGGCGCTCATGAAAGAGACCGTCGAGGTGCTCGAGGGCATTCTCTCGTTCCTGCCGAACGTTTCAAACGACCTCTCCGCCCGCGTCCGTTCGATCAAAAATCCCGGTCTGCTCGCCGACTTCATCGCGTCGAGCGTCCTTGCCCGTCTTGAGGACAAGCAGGCCGTGCTCGAAGAATACAACCCGCTCCGCCGGCTGGAAACGCTGATGGTGCTTCTCGAATCCGAATCGAAGCTGCTCCAGACCGAGGCGGACATCCACCGCCGCGTGCGCGAGCAGATCGACCAGAACCAGCGCGATTACTATCTGCGCGAGCAGCTCAAGATCATCCAGGGCGAGCTCGGTATGGATTCCGAGGACGAAGTCAACGAATACTATGACAAGATCGACAAGGCAAATCTGCCGGAAGAAGTGCGCGAGAAGCTGCTGAAAGAAACGGCGCGGCTCGCCAAGTCGCCCTTCGGCTCGCCGGAGGCGACCGTGCAGCGCAACTACCTCGACGCCTGCCTTGAGATCCCGTGGAGCAAGACGACGAAGGACCGCATCGACATCGCCGCGGCGCGCCGCGTGCTCGATGCCGACCATGACGGGCTCGAAAAAGTCAAGAAACGCATCATCGAATTTCTTGCCGTCAGACAGCTGAATCCCGACTGCAAGGGGCAGATTCTCTGCCTCGTCGGCCCTCCCGGTGTCGGCAAGACGTCGCTCGGACGTTCCGTGGCGCGCGCGATGAAACGGAAATACGTCCGCGTGTCGCTCGGCGGCATCCGCGACGAGGCCGAGATCAGAGGCCACCGCAAAACCTACGTCGCCGCGATGCCGGGACGCATCGTCACCGCGCTCGCCCAGTGCGGCAGCCGCAACCCCGTCATGCTGCTCGACGAGATCGACAAGCTCTGCTCCGATCTGCACGGCGACCCGTCGTCAGCACTTTTGGAAGTGCTCGATCCGGAACAGAACAAGTATTTCCGCGATCATTTCATCGAGCTGCCGGTCGATCTGTCCGACTGCCTGTTCATCGCGACGGCCAACACGCTCGACACCGTGCCGCGTCCGCTCATTGACCGCATGGAGGTCATCGAGCTGAATACGTACACGCCGAACGAGAAGCTGGCGATCGCCAAGCATCATCTTCTGCCGAAGCAGCTGAAGCGTCACGGACTCACGGCCCGCTCGCTGAAACTGCCCGACGAGACGATCCGCGCTTTGATCGATGGCTTCACGCGCGAATCCGGCGTCCGCAATCTCGAGCGCGAGATCGGCTCGCTCTGCCGCAAGGCGGCGTGCCGCATCATCGACGAAGGCGTGAAATCCGTCACGGTCCGCCCGGAAGAGCTGGAAAACTATCTCGGACCGAAGAAGATCCTGCCGGACAAGATCGCACCGGAGGACGAGATCGGCGTTGTCAACGGGCTTGCTTTTACGGAGTCCGGCGGCGACCTTCTCAAAGTCGAGGCGACTGTCATGGAGGGCACCGGAAAGATCGAACTGACCGGTTCGCTCGGCGACGTCATGAAGGAATCCGCGCACATCGCGGTGAGCTACATACGCGCCCACGCGGCAGAACTCGGTGTTCCCGCCGACTTCTATAAGACGAAAGACGTCCACGTGCACTTCCCCGAGGGCGCGGTGCCGAAGGACGGCCCGTCCGCGGGTGTGACGATGGTCACTGCGCTTGTCAGCGCGCTGACCGGAAAGCCCGTCCGCCGCGATCTCGCCATGACCGGCGAGGTGACGCTGACGGGGCGCGTGCTCCCGATCGGCGGACTGCGCGAGAAGACGACGGCCGCCTGGGGCGCCGGTGTTTCCGCGGTCTGCATTCCCGCGGAGAACATGCGTGATCTCGAAGAGATCGACCAGGGCGTACGGCAGTCGCTGCTTTTCATTCCCTGCCGTCACGTTTCCGACGTGCTCCGCGAAGCGCTCACCTTGGAAGGCGTATCGGAGATCGTCCGGAAACCGAGCGAGGAGATCCCCGCGTCTATCGTTTACACGCCCGGCCAGCCGCAGCGGCGGGCCGAAATCTGACACAGCGAGGTCGCCGACTTGAAACTCAATCTCAACAACGCATCGCTCCGTATCTCGGCGGGACTGGCAAAACAGTTCCCGACCGATCCCGTTCCGCAGATCACGTTTTCAGGTCGTTCCAACGTCGGGAAAAGCTCGCTGATCAACATGCTGCTCGGGCGGAAATCGCTCGCGCGCGTCAGCGGCGAGCCCGGCAAGACGATCACGGTCAATTTCTACGACGTCGATCACAAGCTGTTTCTCGTCGATCTGCCCGGCTACGGCTTCGCCAAACGGACTTTCGAGGACAAGCAGCGCTGGTCGGCGCTGACGGACAGCTATTTCACAAAGAACCCGCACTTTGATCTCGTGCATCTCGTCGTGCAGCTCGTGGACAGCCGCATCGGCATGACGGCGGACGACGACGAAATGCTCGCGTATCTTTCGTCGCTCGGCATCCCGTTCGTGATCGTCGCCACCAAGGCGGACAAACTGAACAAGACGGAACGCGAAGCGTCGGAGCGTGCGATCCGCTTGCATCCCAGCGCATGCGACGCCGTCGGCATCATCTTCACGTCAGCGAAGTCGAAAGACGGGCGCGACGAACTCTGGCACGCGATCGAGGACGCCTGCCGCTGAAAAATCCAAGGACGGAGGAAAACATGTCGTCCATCGAAATCATCTCTCTTCTCTGCGCCCTGCCGGGGACGCTCATCGCGCTGTCGTTCCATGAGTTTTCGCACGCGTTTGCCGCGCATCGGCTCGGCGACGATACGGCGAAACGGGCCGGACGGCTCTCGCTGAACCCGCTCCGGCATCTCGATCCGATCGGTGCGATCTGTATGCTTCTGTTCCGCTTCGGCTGGGCAAAGCCCGTGCCGATCGACGCGCGGAATTTCAAAAAGCCGAAGCGCGGCATGGCACTCTCGGCGCTGGCGGGTCCCGTGTCGAACCTGCTGCTCGCTTTCATCGGGATCTTCATTTTCGCACTCGTGACGCCGCACCTCAGCGTTGAGGAAGGAAACGGTGTGATCTACTATCAGCGCGGGGCGGAATGGCAGCTCGCCGTTTACCTCGTTCTGTATTCGTTCTACGCATTGAACCTTGCGCTGGCGGTGTTCAACTTCCTGCCGATCCCGCCGCTCGACGGCTCCCGCATTTTTCTCTCGTTCCTGCCTGACCGGCTGTATTTCCGCGTGATGCGCTACGAGCGCGTCATCCTCCTCGGCGTTTTCGTTTATTTCATCGCCTGCCGCGTCGCGAACTCGATCTTCCGTGTCGATATCGATTTCGTCTCGCGATTTATCTCGTTCATCATTTCTTATGTGGAAGAGGGCATGTTCTTTCTCGTGAAGCTCCTGCCTTTTGTGTGACGTATGGAACAAATCACTTATAAACTCGATCTGTTCGAGGGACCGCTCGACCTGCTCCTCTCGCTGATCGAAAAAAACAAACTGGATATCAACGACATCCCGATCTCGCTGCTCTGCGATCAGTACCTCGACTACCTGAAAAAAGCCGAGGACGCGAGCATCGAGCTTTCGGCGGAATTCGTCGTCATGGCGACGGAGCTCATGCTGATCAAAAGCCGGATGCTCCTGCCACGGACGTCGCCCGAAGAGGAAGACCCGAGAGCCGACCTCGCCGCCGCCCTTCTGGAATACCAGAGGGCAAAGGAAGCCGCAAAGCAGCTCGGGCCGCGCCACGAGGAGTACGGTCTCCGCATGACGAAGGACACGGACGAGGTCACGGTGGACAAGAAATTTGTCGCCGATCACGACGCGGAACTGCTTTTCCTCGCGTACAACCGCGTTCTATCCAGCATCCGCGTGTCCGACGAAGAAGCAAAAAAGGAATTCGAGCCTCTGATCCGCCAGAAGGTCGTTTCCGTCGCCGAAGTCACGGACCGGCTGGCAAGCCGGCTCTCGACGCGGGAAAAAGTCTCGCTGGACTCCGTCTTCCGCACTGCCTCGTCCCGCCACGAACTCGTTTCGATGTTCATGGCGCTGCTCGAGATGCTGAAGACCGGCCTGCTCGACGTCTTTGAAGAAAACGTACCGGAGGGCTCCGTCATCAACGTCTGCACGGACGTTGCCGTGGCGCTCCGTCCCGGAACGACGGACGAGGAATTCTCCCGCGCCGTCGCCGACATGAAAAAATCCGAATATTAACGGAAGGTTGCACCTGTATGAATATGGAACAGACCGAACAGAATATACCGGCAGAAGAAATTCCTGCCGCAGAAGAAGCGCCGATCGACATGCGGCACTCGGAGGAGATCCTCGAGGCGATCCTCTTTGCCGCCGGTCACCCGCTCACTTACGCCAAGATCGGCTCCGTTCTCGGCGTGACCGACGAGACCGCGAAAAAAATCGCGGAAGACTACGCTGCCGTTTATAACCGCACGGACGGCGATATCCCGCGGGGTGTGATGCTGCTGCTCTTCCCCGACAGCTGCCAGCTCTGCACGAGAGAGGAATTCGGGCAGTACGTCCGCGAGGCGCTCGGCATCCGCCGCGGCGGAAACCTCTCGCAGTCGTCGATCGAGACGCTGGCGATCATCGCGTACAACGAACCCGTCACGCGCGCCTACATCGAAACGGTGCGCGGCGTCGATTCGTCATACGCCGTCACATCGCTCTGCGAGAAAAACCTGATCGAGGTCTGCGGACGTCTCGACGTCCCCGGCCGGCCGCTGCTCTACCGCACGACGCCCGATTTTCTCCGCGTTTTCGGTCTCTCGAGCATCAGCGAGCTGCCCGAAGTCTCCGCGATGTCTTTCGCCGAGGAGAACGAAGACGCGCTACTCATGGACGAGGTGCCGTCCGCCGAGGCGGACGATGACGCTCCGGAAACGGAAGCATAAATCCGAAAGGAGACAACCGCGTGACTGCGCTTTACGTCATCGCGGCCGCCGCGCTGTTCCTCTTTCTGCTGCTGGCGCTGCCGGCCGATCTGATCCTCACCTGCCGCGATGAAATCACGCTGACGCTGCGCGTTCTGTTTCTCCGTTTTCCGCTCGTTCCGAAAAAGGAGAAGCCGCCAAAGCTGTCGCACTTCACGGCCGAAGGATACCGCCGTCAGGTCGCAAATGACACCAAAGAAGCCGCCGAAAAGCAGAAAAAGGCCGACGACAAGGCCGCCAAAAAAGCCGCCCAAAAAGGCGCTGACGCGCCCGGAGAGAAGCGTTCCCTTTCCGCTCTTCTCGACAAGGTCGGCGGGATCAAAAACATCGCCGTACGTGTCATTGAACGTTTCGCCAGACGGCTGACCATCCGCGTCAGGCGGTGCGATATTTCGATCGGGACGGGAGACGCGGCATCGACCGCGCTGGCGACAGGCGCCGTGAACGCCGCGCTGTACGGGCTCGCCGAAGTGCTCCGGAATACGTCCGGGCTCGACGACGAATCCGCCGGGAAGCTTTATGCCTCGCCCGATTTTCTCGGCGAGGGATTTCACACCGACCTCGATATTCTCTTCCGCATCCGCGTGTTCGGCGTCTTCGACGTCGCGTTCACCGCGCTGAAAGCGTTTCTGAAAGAAAAAAAGCGCATCATGCCGGCAAAATCCGGCAAAGATGCAGACGATACCAAGCATACGAATCAAGAAAAGGAGCAAACCAATGGCTGACAACAAACTGAATGAGATCATCAGCACCGCGCTCGAAAAAATGCAGGGCATCTCCGACGGCAACACCGTGATCGGCAAGCCGATCGAAACTCCGTCCGGCACGACGATCATCCCCGTTTCGAGAGTATCGCTCGGGCTCGTTTCCGGCGGTGTCGATTATTTCGGCAAAAATCAGGCGAACACGCAGAAGTCCTCCGCCGGCAACAATTTCGGCGGCGGCGGTGCGACCGGCGTTTCGATCGTTCCCGTTTCTTTTCTGATCATCTCGCCCAGCGGCAGCGTTGACGTCGTCAGCGCCAGCGCACCGCCCGTTCCCTCGGATCCGGTTTCGAGAGTCGTCGATCTCGTCGAGGGCGCACCCGAACTCATCGAAAAGATCCGGGCGCTGTTCCCGAAAAAGGAAAAGTCCGGCGAGAGCGGAAACGAGGGCTGATCCTGCCCGTTTTTTCCGTGCATGACGGCAGGAGGTGCGGCCAAACTGTCTCCAGATACCATATCCGAGGAGACATTTATGAACCGCATCCTTCCCTGCCTTCTGGCCGTTTTGCTGCTGACCGGCATGGCGCCGCGCGCCTCTGCCGGCGCACCGGACGTTTCCGCGCGAAGTGCCATTCTCATCGATGCTGAAACAGGCGAAGCGCTCTTTGAGAAAGCCGCGGACCAGCGGCTGCCGATGGCGAGCACGACGAAGATTATGACGGCACTCGCGGCGATCGAGTCGATGCCGCTTGATACCGTTGTCACCGTTCCGGCGAGCGCGGTCGGCGTCGAGGGCTCATCCGTATATCTTGAGGCCGGCGAGAAGCTGACGCTCGAAGACCTGCTCTATGCCCTCTTGCTCGCCAGCGCCAACGACGCGGCGACGGCGATCGCGCTGACCGTTTCGGGAAGCGTGGAAGATTTCGCCGCGCTGATGAACGAAAAGGCGGCGGCGCTCGGGCTCTCGGGAACGCATTTCACGAACCCGCACGGGCTCGACGACGAGGAACACTACACGACGGCGCGCGATCTTGCGCGTCTTGCCGCGGCAGCGCTCGAAAACGATGATTTCCGGCGCATCGCCGGGACTGTCAAACACACGATCCCTGCCGCCGACGGCGGCGTGCGCGTGCTCGTCAACCACAACAAAATGCTCCGGCTCTACGACGGGGCGATCGGCGTCAAAACGGGCTTCACGAAGCGGTGCGGACGTTGTCTCGTCTCCGCGGCGGAGCGCGGCGGGCTGCGGCTCGTGGCCGTGACGCTTTCGGCGCCGGACGACTGGCACGACCACACGGCGATGCTCGATTACGGTTTCTCGCTGCTCGAGCGCGTGACGCTCGCAAAACCGGGCGATTTTGCCGCTCTCCTGCCGCTGGCAGGCGGCGAGGCGGACACGGTGCGTGTCTCCGCGGACAGCGCGCTCGCCGTTACGCTTTCCAAAACACACGGCACGATCGAGACCCGCGTCGAGCTGCCGCATCTCGCGTTTGCGCCCGTGGAAGCGGGCGAGACGCTCGGGCGCGTCGTCTTCACGACAGACGGGCAAGAAATCGGTGCCGTTCTATTGACGGCGGAGGAAGCCGTCGCCGCGCGGCCGGTGAAACGCTCGCTGTGGCAGCGGATCTTCTCGCCCGGTACCCCTTGACAAACGGAAGGAGGGCTCTCGAATGGAGCCGCTCAAACTGCAAAAATATTTCTCGATGTGCGGCGTGATGTCGCGCCGCAGCGCCGAGGAAGAGATCGCCGCGGGGCGCGTTCTCGTGAACGGCCTTCCGGCGTCGCTCGGCGACAGGATCGATCCGGACACGGATACCGTCGTCTGGCGCGGCAAGGAGCTGCACCTGCCTGCGGCGGCCGCGCACACCTATCTCGTGCTCAACAAACCGGCGGGCTATGTCACGACGATGCAGGACGAAAAAGGCCGCAAAACGGCCGCGTCGCTGCTTCCCGCGGGGACACCGCGTGTCTACCCTGTCGGGCGGCTCGATATGTTCTCCGACGGGCTTTTGCTCTTCACAGATGACGGGGAGCTGACGAACAAACTGACGCACCCGTCGCACCACATGACGAAAACGTACCGGCTGACGCTGAAAGGCACGCTTACGGCGGACGACGCAAGACGCTTTGAGATGCCGATGGAACTGGACGGCTACCAGCTTCGCCCCGTCGAGGCACGCTTCCTTGAAAACGGTCTCTGCGTCGGCGGCGCCGAGGCGAGTGTCTTTGAGATCACGCTGCACGAGGGACGCAACCGGCAGATCCGCCGGATGTGCGAACAGCTCGGCTACACCGTGATCCGGCTGACGCGCATCGCCATCGGGCCTATCGCGCTCGGGCGTTTGCCGCTCGGCAAAACGAGGCCGCTGACAAACGAAGAGATCAACTTACTCCGCACCATGACCGAAACGGAAGGACAAAATACATAAATGCTGCTCATCAAACCGATCGAAGACAAAAAAATCCAGGAAGCGGTGTGCGCCGCCTGCGGCGCCGCTTTCCGTCCCGAATATCTCGCGTATTTCGCCGCCGAGGGCGACGACAAAACATTTGAGCCGACTGCTCTGCTCGGCGTCTGCCAGTTCTCGACGGCCGGTCAGATTGCCGATCTGAAACCGGCGAAGGACACAAACGACGAGGAAGCGCTCCAGATCATGGCACGCACGGCGATGAATTTCATGTACCGCTGCGAATGCGGCTCGGCGGAAATGCTGCCCGGCGCGTGCAGCGACGAGCTTGCCGACAAGCTTTGCTTTCTGAAAGACGAATACGGCAGACGCGTGGTCGATCTGGCACTGTATTACGAATCCCCCTGTCACTACAATCACGCCGTGAAGAGCGCCCGGGAGAGTGCGAAATGAAATACATACTTGCGATCGATTCCTACAAGGGCTCGCTGACGGCGGAGGAAGCTTGCGAAGCCGCGGCCGCGGGCATCCGCGACGCGGACAAGGACGCCGAATGCATCCTTCTGCCGCTTGCTGACGGCGGCGAGGGCTCCGCATCCGCGATCATGAGCGCGATGGGCGGCGAGGTCCGTCCCTGCCGCGTGACCGGTCCCTTCGGCGAGAACGCCGAGGGATATTTCGGTATTCTCAAAAAAGAAAACAAAGCGCCGGAACTGATCGTACTCGACACGGCGGCGGCGTCCGGCATCATGCTGGCAAAAGCGCACGGGCTCGATCCGCTCCGGGCAAGCACATGGGGCACCGGGCGGCAGATCGTCCGCGCCATGGAATCCGGCTGCCGGAACGTGATCGTCGGGCTCGGCGGCAGCGGTACGAACGACGGCGGCACCGGTGCGCTCGCGGCGCTCGGCGGCCGCTTCTACGACAAGGAAGGCGTTGAACTGAACGGGCGCGGCGGCGGTGAAATTCTCGAGTTGATCGACCGCATCGACCTCTCCGGTCTTCATCCCCTGCTCCGCGAAACGCGGCTCCGGCTCGTTTACGACGTGGCGATCCCTTTGACCGGCGAGCACGGCTGCTCGCTCAATTATTCCGCGCAAAAGGGCGCGACAGCGGAGACGATGCCGCGGCTCGAAGCCGGCATGTGCAGCTACGCGGGGGCTATCAAACGCTCGCTCGGCATTGATCCCGACGAATGTCCCGGTGCGGGAGCGGCCGGCGGACTCGGCTGCGGGCTGATGCTCGCAGGCGGCGAACTCGTCGAAGGTGCGCCGTTTGTGCTCGACGTCACGGGCTTCTCCGAAAAGGCGAAAGATGTCGATCTCGTCATTACCGGCGAGGGCAAGA
>JAKSPV010000041.1 GCA_024404475.1 Clostridia bacterium
ACTTCGCCTTCCGTCGTCGTGATGACGAGCATATTGTTGGCGTAGATCAGATCCTTCTTGCCGTGCGTATAGGGAAAATCCTTGGTATCAATGCTGGCCGCAACGAGCTTTGCATACGGGATCTTGTGGTAGTCGTCAGCGAGGACGCTCTCGTCGGTGACGGAGAAACGTCTGCGGTAAATATAGGCGTTATCGTTCGTGAAGAACATATAAACGCCGGCGAAAATGTTGGAGCGAAGCTTGTTGTCGCTCGCCTTTTTGGTGAGCAGCGAGGGATCGTCGCTGAACTCGTAGCCGCTGAGGGAGATCGGCTTGATCATGCGGAGGTAGCTTCTCTCGTAGACCTCGAATTTTTTGGTAGCGAGTTCGACGAGGTCTTTCGTCATTTCCATGCAGATGTTGTCGATATCGACTTCGTTCGCCTTGCTGCCGGATGAAAAAATCATCACGCAGAGAGCGACGAGGACGAGAAGGATACCGACCATGAGAAGTGTCGTGTTATGGCCGGAAACGATCGCCAGGAAAAGACCGACGGCAAGCAGGCCGAGCGAAATGTAAAGCGACAGGGAGAGACCTTTTGCCAGGAAGTACTTGAGGTTTCTTTTGGTATCCATGATTGCACTCCAAACATAAATTTACTGCGTATATCATACCACAGCGTCCCATATCTTGTCAAGTACCGCGGGATGATTTATTGTGAAAGCGTTTTTTCGAAAAATCGTCTGAAAAGAGCAAAAAGATTTTGAAATTTTTTCAAAAAACTCTTGCCAAACGAAAAAGTTCGTGATATCATATATGGGAATTTGAGTTGTACATCCGGAGCACCCTCTCAGGCGCCGGTGCAACGCTCCGAATTTTTGCAGAGGAGGTTGAAACACAATGCCGAATATCAAGAGTGCAAAGAAACGCGTTAAGGTCATCGAAGCCAAGACGCTCCAGAACAAGATGATCAAAAGCGAGCTTCGTACCACGATCAAGAAGTTCAACGCCGCTGTTGCCGCCGGCGACAAGGAAGTTGCTTCCGCTGCGTACAGAGAAGCTGTGAAAAAGGTTGACCAGGCTGTCTGCCACGGTATCATGCATAAGAATGCTGCCGCTCGCAAGAAGAGCCAGTTCACCAAAGCGTTCAATCAGATGGGCGCCTGACCAATATACAAAAACCACCCGCCATGCTCCGGCGGGTGTTTTTGTTTCTTCCCTTTCCGGAATACGAAAAAGGCACCTGCCGAGGCAGGTGCCTTTCGTTTTTGTCTTAGTCGCTCACGTAAGGCAGAAGAGCCATGTAACGAGCACGCTTGACGGCGACGGTCAGCTGACGCTGATGCTTGCCGCAGGCACCGGAGATCCGGCGGGGCAGGATCTTGGAGCGCTCGGAGACGAACTTGCGAAGACGGACGATGTCCTTGTAATCGATATAATCGATCTTATCGGCACAGAACGTGCAGACTTTCTTTCTGCGGCGGATCGGGCGCTGTGCGGAACGCTCAGCTCTGGGAGCCTGGTTCTCAGCGGATTCCTCGACGACAGATTCAGTTCTCTCGGTATCCATGTTAATTACCTCCACTTAAAATTTGTTGTTGTCAGAACGGCAGATCATCGTCGTCCGAGACTTCCTCGAACTTCGGTGCCGCTCCGCCGGCCGTGCCGGAGTAGGCGGGTGCGCTGCCGACCTCGGGTGCATAGCCCGCGGAAGGAGCAAAGCCGCCGTTCGCCTGCTGTACAGCAAGCGGGCTTTCCGATTTCGCATCCACAAAGAATGCTTCATCCGCGACGATCTCGGTCACGTAGCGCTTCTGCCCCTGCTGATCCGTCCAGTTTCTCGTCTGGAGCGTACCGACGATGCAGATCGAACTTGCCTTGCGGAAATAACGGGTAATGAACTCAGCGGTGTTTCTCCACGCGGTGACGTTGAAGAAATCCGCCTGCGATTCCTCGTTGTTCCGGGAACGGCGGTTCACGGCGATCGTGAAAGAAGTCACGGAAATTCCGGTAGGAGTCGTCTTCAGCTCGGGATCAGCGGTAAGACGGCCGCCCAGAATGACTTTATTGAAGTTGAAATTAGCCATGATTCACTCCACAGCCGGATCAGTCTTCGACAGCGGGCTCTTCGGCTTCTGCCGGAGCGGCTGCTTCGGAACCGTCGGACTCACCTTCAAGGCGGAGCGTCATGTGACGGAGGATACCCTCAGTGATACCGAACACGCGGTCCAGTTCTGCAGGGAAACCCGCCTCAGACTCAAAGTTCACGAGAACGTAGTAACCCTCGGTCTTGTAGTTGATCTCATACGCCAGACGGCGTCTGCCCCACTCATTGACCTCGGAGATCTTACCGTTCGCAGCGATCATGCCGGTGAACTTCTCTGTCAGCGCTTTGATTTCTTCTTCGGAAAGCGAAGCGTCAACAACAAACAGAGTTTCGTAAGAATTGATAGCCTTTTCCATGTTTTACACCTCCCTATGGACGTTAAGGCCGCTGACTGATAGTAGATTTATCAGCGGCAGAGAGACGGGATGCGATCCCGGCGCAAACCCGTACAGCATGTTACTATACCACCGTTTTCCGCTTTTGTCAAGAACAATCGAAAAAATATTTTATAAATAACGGAAGGAGCGTGCACGCACTGTTCAAGGCGCCGAAACGGAAATCGCCGCAGCGACGTTTTTTGGGCAAAAAAGGAAAAAACAAAAAATTTTCGGAAAACACTTGTATCTTATGAAAATTTGCGCTACAATATGATGCTGAGGGAATAAGGGCTCAGCTTTCTTCCCTTCTGATTCCGATTCCATAATTTTATATTTTTTGGAGGCCTATTATGTCCGTAAAAGTTGCCATTAACGGTTTCGGCCGCATCGGCCGTCTCGCGTTCCGCCAGATGTTCGAGGCAGAGGGCTACGAAGTCGTCGCTATCAACGACCTGACCAGCCCCGCAATGCTCGCTCATCTTCTGAAGTACGATACCGCTCAGGGTTCTTTCCTCGGCAAGATCGGTGAAAATAAGCACACCGTTTCCGCTACGGAAGATTCCATCATCGTGGACGGCAAGGAAATCAAGATCTACGCTGAGAAAGACGCGAACACCTGCCCTTGGGGCAAGCTTGACGTTGACGTCGTTCTCGAGTGCACCGGTTTCTACACCTCCAAGGAGAAATCCATGGCTCACATCAACGCCGGTGCGAAGAAAGTCGTTATCTCCGCTCCCGCCGGCAACGATCTGAAGACCATCGTTTACTCCGTCAACGAGAAGACGCTGACGAAGGACGACCAGATCATCTCCGCTGCATCCTGCACCACCAACTGCCTCGCTCCGATGGCGAAAGCCCTCAACGATTACGCTCCCATCCAGAGCGGCATCATGACCACCGTTCACGCTTACACCGGTGACCAGATGATCCTCGACGGCCCGCAGCGCAAAGGCGATCTCCGCCGTGCACGCGCAGGTGCCTGCAACATCGTTCCGAACTCCACCGGCGCCGCTAAGGCGATCGGCCTCGTCATTCCGGAACTGAACGGCAAGCTCATCGGCTCCGCTCAGCGCGTTCCTACCTGCACCGGTTCCACCACCATTCTGGTCGCCGTTGTCAAGGGCAAGGACGTTTCCAAGGACGGCATCAACGCCGCTATGAAGGCAGCTTCCAACCAGTCCTTCGGCTACACCGAAGAGCAGCTCGTTTCCTCTGACGTCATCGGCATGCGTTACGGCTCCCTGTTTGACGCTACGCAGACCATGGTCGCCAAGATCGACGACGACACCTATCAGGTGCAGGTCGTTTCCTGGTACGACAACGAGAACTCCTACACCAGCCAGATGGTCCGCACCATCAAGTACTTCGCTGAGCTGTAAGATCAGGTTTTCAAAGGGACTCTTTCGGGAGTCCCTTTTTCCTTATTCCGGCTGACTTTGCCGATACGCCGAGGGGGTCCGATGAAAAAGAGACGCCTTGTTTATCTGCTCGCATTCGCGCTTCTCTTTACAGCGGAAGTGCTGATCGCGCTGTTCGTTCACGACACTTTCGTCCGCCCGTTCATCGGCGACGTTCTCGTCGTCGTTTTGATCGTTCTGTTCATCCGCATTTTCGTTCCGGACGGCGTGCGTCTTCTGCCGCTTTACGTCTTTCTGTTCGCAGCTGCCGTCGAGTTTTTGCAGCTTGCCGATCCCGTTCGGCTGCTCGGCATCGAGGGGTGCCCCTTTCTTCGGATCGCGATCGGATCGACGTTCGATCCGCTGGATCTTCTAGCGTACGCGCTCGGCGCTCTCGTATGCTTTCTCGGCGAATGGCTTGTGCGGAAAAGAAGAAAATAAAACACATGGCTTGCAGCCGCGGCGTCCGCCGCGGCTTTTTTCCGTTCAGCCGGGAAACTCATATTTTTCGGGAGTTTTTTCGGGAGAAATCTTGCCCTTGGCACGTATTTGTGATACAATATAATGAGGTTATTGTTTACCCTTCAAGGAGAACTCGCATGAAATACCTTATTCTGATCCCCGACGGCATGGCTGACCGCCCGATCGAAAAGCTCGGCGGCAGGACGCCTATGGAAGCCGCCGAAAAACCGACGATGGACGCTCTCGCGGCAAAGTCCGTCTGCGGTACGGTGCTCAACGTTCCGGCGCACATGGTGCCGGAAAGCGACACCGCCAATCTTGCCGTTTTGTCTTATGATCCCGCTGTGTATTCCCACGGCCGTTCTCCGCTCGAGGCGACCAGCATGGGGCTCACCATGGCAGATGACGATACCGCGATCCGCTGCAATCTCGTCACGCTCAGCGAAGGCGAGAGCCGCTACGAAGACCGCGTCATGATCGACCACAGTGCCGACGAGGTCACGACCGCCGAAGCCGACGAGCTCGTCAAGGCGCTGAACGACGCACTTTCCGACGAAGAAAAGCATCTTTACACCGGCGTCAGTTACCGGCATTGTCTTCTCTGGAAAAACGCCGATCCGCATTACATTTTCAGTCGCCCGCACGATATTCCCGGGCGCGTGATCGGCGAATATCTGCCTTCCGCCGAAAACGGCGGCGGGGCGTTCCTCGATTTCATGAAAAAGAGCTACGACGTGCTTGTGAACCATCCGGTCAACGTCGCGCGGCGGGCCCGCGGACTGCACGCGGCCAACTCCGCATGGCTGTGGAGCCCCGGCACGAAGCCGGCACTTCCCTCTTTCCGTGGGAAATGGGGCGTCCGCGGCGCGATGATCTCCGCCGTCGATCTGCTCCGCGGCATCGCGATCTGTGCCGGCATGGAGGTCATCCTCGTAGACGGCGCAACGGGCAATTACAAAACGAACTATACAGGCAAAGCGGATGCTGCGATCGACGCATTCCGCCGTGGCTGCGATTTCGTATACGTCCACGTTGAGGGGCCCGATGAATGCGGGCACCGCGGCGAGATCGAAAACAAAGTCTCCTGCATCGAAAAAATCGACTCCTTGATTCTCGCCCCCGTGCTCGATTATCTCAGGAGCACCGGCGAGGACTTCAAAATTCTCGTTCTGCCGGATCACCCGACGCCGATCGAGATCCGCACGCACTCGCACGAACCCGTACCGTATTTCCTGTATGACAGCCGGAAATGCGAGTCGGGCGCTGCGTCGTTCTCCGAAAAGAGCTGCGAGGCGCTCGGACGCTACACGCCCGACGGGAGCACGCTTCTCTCGCACGTCATCGAACACTAAATCTATCGCCTGCGCAAGGAGGAATCATCCATGCAAAGCCAAAAGAAGGAAGCCGCTGCGGCTGAAAAGAAGCCGCGCGACACCGCCGGTGAAATCTACGACATACTCGAACTTGTCGCGCTCTGCGCGACGGTCATCATCCTGATCTACACGTTTGCCATCCGCATGACGGTCGTCAATCAGCACTCGATGGAGCAGACGCTCATCGAGGGTGACTACATGCTGGTCTCCGACCTGTTCTACACGCCAAAGACCGGCGACATCGTCGTCGTGCAGAATCCGTCGCTGCCAAATCACGCCGAACCGCTCGTCAAGCGCGTGATCGCCGTCGGCGGCGACACGCTCAACATCAACTACCGCAACTGGTGCGTAACGGTGACGCACAACGGTGAAAAGCGCATTCTGGAAGAGGAATATATGTATCTCGACCCGACGAAATCCCTCGTCGTCGCCGATTGGTGGGATACGATCGAGCCTGACGGCTCTTATACGTACAACATTCCGGAGGGATACGTCTTCGTCATGGGCGACAACCGCCACGTTTCGGCGGACAGCCGGCTCTCCGAGGTTGGTCTCATCCCGGAATCCTGTGTCGTCGGCCACGTCTTCATGCGCGTGTTCCCGTTTTCCAAGATCGGACTGGTGAACTGACAACATGCCTTCACAAACGATCCAATGGTTTCCCGGTCACATGGCGAAAACCCGCCGTCTGATCGCGGAAAACCTGAAAGAAGTCGATATCGTGATCGAACTGCTCGACGCCAGAATCCCGAAAAGCTCCCGCAACCCCGAGATTGCGAAGCTGGTCGGCGAGAAGCCGTGCCTCACGCTTCTCAACAAAGCGTCACTTGCCGATCCCGCCGTCACGGCGGAATGGACCCGTGAAGGTGCCGGAAAAGGCCGCGCCGCGCTTGCCGTGGACTGTCAGACCGGCGAAGGCATCGCCAAAATCGGCCCTGCCGTCCGCGAGGTTCTCGCGGAAAAGATCGCCCGCTGGGAAGCCAAAGGCATGCAGAACAAAAAGATCCGCGCCATGATCGTCGGCATCCCGAACGTCGGGAAGTCGTCGCTCATCAACAAGCTCTCCGGCGCGAAGAAAGTCCGCGTCGAGGACAGACCAGGCGTCACGCTGACAAAGCAGTGGGTACCGACGAACGCCGGCTTTGAACTCATGGACATGCCCGGCATTCTCTGGCCGAAATTCGATGACAAGACGACAGGCGAAAACCTTGCCGCGACGGGTGCTATCCGCGACGCGATTCTTGACACGGAGGAACTCGCCTCCGTCCTCTGCGCGCGGCTCGCCAAAGTCGCACCTGACAAACTCACGGCACGGTATAAACTCGAAAGCATTGACGTCTCGTCTCTTTCCGGCTACGATCTTCTCACGGAGATCGGCAGGAAGCGAGGATGTCTCATATCCGGAGGAGAAGTCAACACAGAACGTACGGCCGCGATCGTCCTCGACGAATTCCGCGGCGGAAAGATCGGACGCATCTCTCTCGAACGTCCGTAAAACGAATGAAAGGCGGCTGAGCATATGCTGGACTGGCATTTTGACGATTCCTACAAAGCGGCTTATGCCGTCGTTGCCGGCACGGACGAAGCCGGTCGGGGTCCGCTCGCGGGGCCCGTTGTCGCCGGTGCCGTGATTCTGCCCGAAGGCCTTATACTTGATGGTCTTGACGACTCCAAAAAACTGACGGAGAAGAAACGCGAGCGGCTGTATGCCGAGATCACCGAAAAGGCGATCTCGTGGGCGGTCGCCATGGCGACTCCCGCGGAAATTGACGAATACAACATTCTGAACGCGTCACAGCTCGCGATGCGGCGCGCGCTTGACGCGCTTGATCCGAAGCCGGATTTCGCGCTCGTGGACGGCAACGTATGCCGCGATTTCCCGATGGCGGCAAAATGCGTGATCGGCGGTGACGCCAAGTCGCCCTCCATCGCGGCGGCCTCCGTCCTCGCCAAGGTCACCCGTGACCGGATGCTCGTCGAGCTCGATGGGCAATACCCGCAGTACGGCTTCAAAAAGCACAAAGGATACCCCACCAAAGATCATATGCTCGCGGTCTGGCGCTTCGGGCCGTGTCCGGAACACAGGCGCTCTTTTCTCGGTTTTCTCGAAAAGGATGCCGAAAAGCTTGCCGCCATGGCCGCCGCGGAGGACGGGAAATGAACAACCGCTCTTTCGGGAAAAAAGGGGAAGACGTCGCCGCATCGTATCTTCGTGAACACGGGTATGAGATCGTCGGGCAGAACGTCTACGTCGGACACGACGAGATCGACATTCTCTCCGCAGACGACACGCATATACTTTTCACGGAAGTAAAGACGCGGCGCGAACGTCCGGAACACCCCGACCGCTTCGGCAGGCCTGCCGCGGCCGTTACGCCGGTCAAGCAGAAGCATCTGCTTGCCTCCGCAGGCGCGTGGCTTCACGAACACGCGGAGGAAATCCACGGACGCCAGCCGCGGATCGACGTCATCGAGGTCTATATCTCACCGGATGACGGATCCGTTCTGCGTGTCTTTCACATTGAAAACGCTGTCAGAAAGAAGTGATTTTCATGCGTCTCTGCGATCTGCACTGTGATACGCTGACCGAACTTGACAACCGCGGGGGCAACTTTGCCGAAAACGATCTGCAGATTTCGCTCCACCGCGCCGCCGCGTTCGACAGTTACGTGCAGGTGCTCGCCGTCTGGTGCGACAAAGAACTGTCCGACGAGGCATCCTTTGAACGTTTCTGCCGTATCGCAGACAGTTTCCTCGCGTGGGCGGACGGACGCAGCGATTTTGTCCTCTGCCGGACGGGCAGCGAAGTGAACGCTGCCGTATGTGCCGGCAAACGAGCCGCGGTACTCGCCGTAGAAGACGCACGGCTCCTCGCGGGACACATCGAACGGCTCGACGTGCTGCGCGAGAAAGGCGTACGGTTTCTGACGCTCCAATGGGCGGGTGAAACGGCGACCGGCGGTGCGTGGAACACGCACTCCGGACTTACTGATTTCGGACGTGCCGTCGTCAAACGGTGTTTTGAGATTGGCATTGTGCCCGATCTTTCACACGCCTCCCTCGAAGTCACCGACGAGGTGCTTTCGATGGCAGAGGAGTGCGGGCTTCCCGTCGTCTGTACGCATTCCGACTCCTACGCGCTCACGCCGAACGGGCGCAACATCACCGATGAAACCTATCGCCGCATCGCCGCCCTCGGCGGCATCGTCGGCGTCTGCCTCTGCCCCGGACATCTCTCAGATAAGAACTCCGCTTCGTCCGACGATGCCGCGGCACATATGCTCCGCGGCCTTTCAATCGAGCCGGACGCCGTCGCACTCGGCTGTGATTTCGACGGAATCGGAGATGACACGCCGGTCGATCTGCCGGACGTATCGGCACTTTCCCTGCTCTATGAAAAGGTGCGCAAAGCCGTCGGCAACGAACTCGCCGACAAAGCGTTCTTCGGAAACGCCTTCCGCTTCCTAACGACTTACCTCCGCTGACTGTGTCAGCAAAGAAAGGACATATTCCCATGATCCAGTACATCAGCACCCGCGACACGTCAACCTCCCCCCGCCGGATCACCTCCGCAGAGACGATCAAACAGGGACTCGCGCCCGACGGCGGTCTCTTCCTGCCGGACGCCATTCCGGCGCTGACCGCGGACGATCTCCGTGCGCTTTGCAAAATGGACTACGCGGCAAGAGCCGCCGATATTCTCGGCCGCTTTCTGCCTGACTACGATACAGAAGACCTCGCGGCGGACTGCCGCGCCGCTTACGCGGAAGACCGATTTCCCGGCGGTCCGGCACCGCTTGCCCCGCTCGGCGACAGCCTGTATGCGCTCGAACTCTGGCACGGGCCGACGTGCGCTTTCAAGGACATGGCGCTGCAGATCATGCCGCGCCTGCTCTCCCGCGCGCTCACAATGACCGGTGAAAGACGGCTCGCGCACATTCTCGTGGCGACCTCCGGCGACACCGGCAAGGCGGCGCTCGAGGGCTACCGCGACGTGCCCGGCGTCAAGATCACCGTTTTCTACCCCGAAAACGGCGTCAGCCGGATGCAGAAAATGCAGATGCAGACGCAGGAAGGCGAAAACGTCCTCGTCTGTGCCGTGCGCGGCAATTTCGACGACGCGCAGACCGGCGTCAAAAAAATCTTCGGCGACGCCTCGCTTGCCAATCGGGCTGACGGCGAGGGCATGTTCTTCTCAAGCGCCAACTCGATCAACTGGGGGCGTCTCGCACCGCAAATCGTTTACTATGTATCCGCGTACTGCGATCTGGTCGTCCGCGGCGATATCGGGCTCGGCGACAGGATCAACGTCTGCGTACCGACCGGCAACTTCGGCAACATTTTTGCCGCCTACATCGCGCGGCTGATGGGGCTTCCGATCAAGCGGCTCATCTGTGCGTCCAATGCGAACAACGTTCTGACTGACTTTATCCGGACGGGTGTCTATGACCGCCGCCGGACGTTCCACGAGACAATGTCGCCGTCGATGGATATTCTCATCTCGTCGAATCTCGAACGGCCGCTCTATATGCCCGGCGGCAGCGAGCTGACGAAAGATCTGATGCGGCAGCGCACTGAAAACGGCGTCTATACGGCGCCCGATGCGCTG
>JAKSPV010000042.1 GCA_024404475.1 Clostridia bacterium
CACACCGGCGCGTCCCGGCTCGCACAGTTCTACAACAAACCCACGACGATGAAAGGAAAAATACAGTAATGTGGCTGAGCGATAAATGGCAGGATTACGAGCTGCTCGATACCTCCGACGGCGAGCGGCTGGAACGCTGGGGCGACTTTATCCTCGTCCGCCCCGATCCGCAGGTGCTCTGGCACGGCCGGCGGCAGCATCCGCTCTGGAACAAGGCGCACGGCGTCTATCGCCGCTCGCGCGAGGGCGGCGGCTCGTGGGTCGTCAACCGCATGCCCGAATCGTGGTGCGTTTCCTACGGCAAACTGACGTTCAAACTGCGCCCGATGGGTTTCAAACATACGGGACTTTTTCCGGAGCAGGCGACGAACTGGGACTGGTTCTCCTCGCTGATCCGCGCGAGAAAAGAGAAATATCCCGACCGTGAGGTCAAGGTGCTGAACCTCTTCGCCTATACGGGCGGCGCGACCGCCGCGGCTGCCGCCGCAGGCGCCGCCGTCGTTCACGTCGATGCCGCGAAGGGCATGGTGCAGGCGGCAAAAGAGAATCTCGCGCTCTCCGGCCTCGGCGACGCGCCGGTACGCTACATCGTAGACGATTGCCGAAAATTCGTCGAGCGGGAGATCCGAAGAGGCAACCGCTACGACGGTATCATCATGGATCCGCCGTCCTACGGACGCGGCCCGAACGGGGAAGTCTGGAAGCTTGAAGAATGTGCCGATGACCTCATTGCGATCGCTGCACAGGTGCTGAGCGACGATGCCCTGTTCTTCCTCATCAACTCATATACGACGGGGCTTTCACCCGCGTCGATGGGATATCTTCTGATGTCCCGCCTGCCGCGCGGTCTTGCCTCGACGGGGCACGTCGAGACCGGTGAGATAGGCCTGCCGGTGACGGCGACGGGGCTTGCACTCCCCGCAGGCGGCAGCGCCCGGTTCTGGCGCGAGCCATAATTATTTGCTTGCCTAAAATCGTTTGGAAACGGAGGAAACTGTCATGAGCGCTGCGATCGAAGTCAGCCATCTTTCTTATTCCTATCCCGGCGACGAAGAGACCCCGGCGAAGCCCGCGCTCCGCGACGTTTCTTTCTCGGTCGAGGAGGGTTCTTTCGTCGCGATCCTCGGCCATAACGGCTCCGGCAAATCGACGCTGGCGAAGCTGCTCTGCATGGTGCTCGAGCCCGACGAGGGCGAGATCGTGCTCCACGGCCGCCGCGTCACCGGCGAGGACGTTTCCGAAGACGATATTTTCGAGGTCCGCCGTGACGTCGGCATGGTCTTCCAGAATCCCGACAACCAGATCGTTGCGACGGTCGTCGAGGAGGACGTGGCGTTCGGCTGCGAAAACCTCGGCATCCCGTCCGATGAGATCCGCCGCCGCGTCGATGAAGCGCTTGCGCTCGTCGGCATGACGGAATACGCCCGGAGCCAGCCGCATCAGCTCTCCGGCGGACAGAAACAGCGCATCGCCATCGCCGGCATCATCGCCATGCGCCGCCGCTGCGTCATTTTCGACGAAAGCACCGCGATGCTCGACCCGATCGGTCGGCAGGAGGTCATGCGGACGATACGCCGCCTCAACCGTGAGGAAGGACTCACCGTCCTGCTCATCACGCACTACATGAACGAAGCCGCTGAGGCCGACCGCGTCCTTGTCATGGATCACGGACGCCTGCTCACCGAGGGCACGCCGCGCGAGGTCTTTTCGCGCGCCGAGCTGCTCTGGGGGGCAAGTCTGGACGTCCCGCAGGCAACGGAGGTCCTTTATAAACTGAAGAAGAATGGCGCCGAACTCGATGCCGACGCCTACGACATCGAAGAAACCGCCGACCGCATCGCCGCGGCGTTCGGGAAAACGGCAGGAGCCGGGGAGGCGGAGACGTGTCAATGATCGAACTGAAAAACGTAAGTTTCGTCTACGGCGAGCGCGGTGTCCACCCCGTCCGGGCGCTCTCGGACGTCAGCGTGACGCTCGATAACCGCGGCGTCACGGGGCTCATCGGCAAGACCGGCTCCGGCAAATCGACGCTTGTCCAGCTGCTGAACGGCCTGCTCAAACCGACCGAGGGACAGGTGTTCCTCGACGGCGGGGACATTTGGGCGGATCCGAAAAAGATCCGCGACGTCCGCTTCCGCGTCGGTCTTGTCATGCAGTACGCGGAGTACCAGCTCTTTGAAGAAACCGTCCGGGCGGACATCGCGTTCGGCCCGAAGAATATGGGACTTTCCGGCGAAGAACTCGACCGTGCCGTCGCCGACGCCGTCCGCTTTGCCGGACTGGAGGAAGACCTGCTCGACTCGTCTCCGTTCGACCTTTCCGGCGGGCAGAAACGCCGCGCCGCGCTTGCGGGCGTCGTCGCCATGCGCCCGGAGGTGCTCGTCCTCGACGAGCCCGCCGCGGGCCTCGATCCCGGAGGCCGCCGGGAGATCCTCGGCCGCATCCGGCAGTATCAGAAGGATACCGGCAGCATCGTCATCATCGTCAGCCACTCGATGGAAGATATGGCGATGTACTGTGACCGGCTGCTCGTCATGAATGACGGACGGCTCGTTATGGACGGCACGCGCGGGGAGATCTTTTCCCGTGCGGAGGAGCTCGGATCGCTCGGACTCGACGTGCCGGAAGTGACGAAGCTTGCCGCCGCGCTCGCACGTCGCGGCATCGACATCGGTCGCGACGTCTACACCGTCGATTACGCCGTGGAAAAGCTCCTCGGGCTTCTCGGAGAAGGGAGGGGCAGCCATGGGATTTGACGTCGCACTCGGTCAGTAGGTGGAGGGCAAATCGCTTCTTCACCGGCTCGACCCCCGCTTCAAACTCGTCGCGGCGATCCTTTATATCGTTGCGATCTTTCTCGCGAAGAATATCTGGGCGTTCGTCCTGCTTTACGCGTCGGCGCTCGTTCTGATCCTGCTCTCGGGCATCCCGATCCGCATCCTGCTCCGCTCGATGAAGCCGCTGCTTCTGATCATTCTCTTCACGGCGGTCATCAACATCTTCTGGATGCAGGGCGAGACGCTCCTCGTCGATTGGTGGATCTTCCACATCTACCTCGAGGGCATCATCAACGCCTTCCTGATCGTCTCCCGCATCGCGGTGCTCCTGCTCGTCACCGGCGTCATCCTCACCTATACGACGACGCCGATCGCCCTGACCGACGGTCTCGAACAACTCCTCGCACCGCTGAAAGTGCTGCACCTGCCGGTGCATGAGTTCTCGATGATGATGACGATCGCGCTCCGCTTCATCCCGACGCTCGTCGAGGAGACGGGCAAGATCATGAACGCGCAGAAGGCGCGCGGCGCCGACTTTTCGTCGGGCTCGCTGCTCCAAAGAGCAAAGGCGCTTCTGCCGATTCTGATCCCGCTCTTCATCTCCGCGTTCCGGCGCGCCGATGAGCTGGCGACGGCGATGGAATGCCGCTGCTACACCGGCGGCAACGGCCGCACGCGGATGAACGTGCTCCGCGCGGCACCGCGCGATTTTCTGTTCGTGCTCTCGATCGTCGCGCTCGGCGCGGCGATGATCCTCATCAACCATTTCGCCCCGGGCTACGTCCTCTGACGCCGGGCGGGAAAGGAGAACGGTATGAAATTACTCGTCAGAGTCCGCTATGACGGCACCGCTTACTGCGGCTTCCAGGTCCAGCCGAACGGGACGAGTGTGCAGGCCGTTCTCTGCCGCGCCGCGGAAGACGTGTTTGGCTTCCCGGTCAACGTTACCGGCTGCAGCCGGACGGACGCCGGTGTCCATGCGCTCGCGTTTGTCGCCGCGCTCGAGCCGAAAGACGAGAGCTGCCGCGGGAGTTCGTGGTGTACGATCCCCGCGGGACGCGTACACCGGGCGTTTGCCCACGTTCTGCCTCCCGACGTCGCCGTGACCGGCGCCGCCTTTGTGCCGGACGATTTTCACCCGCGCTACGGCGTCGTCTCGAAAGAGTATATCTACCGCATCTCCGATGCACCCGCGGACGACCCGTTCCTCCGGGGGCGCGTCTGCCGCCGCCCGAAGATCACCGAAGCGGGCGAAGGGCTGATGCGCGAGGCGATGCTTTTGTTCCTCGGCACGCACGACTTCGCCGGCTTCATGGCGGCGGGCTCGAAAATCACGGACACGACGCGCACCGTCTCGGCGGTCTCGCTCACGCGGGACGATGACGGCTGCCTCGTTTTCGCCGTCCGTGCCGACGGCTTCCTCTACAATATGGTACGCATCATGGCGGGTACGCTGCTCGACGTTGCGGCGGGACATAAAACGCTCGCGGACGTCCGCCGCGCCGTCACGGAGGCGGACCGCGGGGCAGCCGGCTTTACGGCGCCGCCCGAGGGGCTCTACCTCCGCGACGTCACCTACTCCGAGCCGATCCCGTGGGCGTGTGACTGACGTTCTCGGGGCCGAAAATCCACGACGAAAGGAGAGACGGTATGGCAAAAAAGGAAGAAGCGCCGCGCCGCGCGGCGGAACTCCCGGACGGCGGGGAAGCACCCGCCGAAAACGAATATTACAGGCGCATATCCGGACGCTACCGCGTCTGGAAGTACGTCTTTCTGCTGCTGCTTGTCGTCTACCTCGTCGTGATGCTTCTCTCGTACGGCGACTCGATCACGTATGCCAACCTCAAATTTCTCCTCAAGGACATCAACACCTCCTCCGAGAGCGCCCCGGGCGACTTCTCGTCGGTGTATTTCGATAAACAGCAGGACATGAACTTCGCCCTCTTCCGCGGCTCGCTCGCGGTCTCGGGCGACTCGCGTCTGACCGTCTATACCCCCGGTTCCCCCGGCGGCATCGAGTATCTTCTCAACGCCTCGTCGCCCGTCGTTCTGACGTCCGACCGGTATCTCCTTTTCTACGACCTCGGCTCGAAACAGTACGGGCTCTACACGGCGCTCGCCAATGTTTATTCCGGTACGGCGGAGCACGAGATCACCGGCGGCGCCCTCAGCCGCGGCGGCGCGTTCGCGCTCATCACGCGCTCCTCGAAAGCGAAATATCAGCTGACGCTGTGGGACGCATCGCTCCGGCGCGTCGGCACATACTATCCTGCGGATACGGATGACTATATCTTTGATGCCGCGATCAGCGACGACGCCTCGCGTATCGTCCTCGTTACCGCTTCGGTCGATATGTCCGCTTTCAGTACCCGCGTGCTTCTGGCGGAGGCGGGCGCGACCTCCTACCGCACAGACGTCACGCTCCCCGGTGAGATGCCGCTTTCCGCGATGTTCTTCTCAGACGGGCATTTCTGCATCGTCTGCGACAAAAACGCATATTTCTTCGATGAAAACGGCGAGCGGCTCGCCGCCGTTCCTACGACCGGACTGAATCTGTCCTCCGTGTCGCCCTCCGGTATTCTGTTTGTCACGAGCGAAAACGTCGTCGAAAGCGAAAACGCCGTGTCCGTCCTCGATTCGAGCGGCAAAAGCGTCCGTGAGGCACACGTCTCCGCGCGTCTGCGCGACGCCGCGCTTGCCGGAGACGGCACCGTCTACCTGCTCGGTACCGACCGCGTCTTCCGGATCGCGCCGAACGCCAGTGTGTCCGAAGAACTCTGTTCCGGCTCCGTGCTCCGCCTCCTGGCGGGGGACGGCTACGTCCTTCTGTGCCGGCCGACAGGCGTCAGCACCGCTTTTGCTGACGGAAAGGAGTAATCCGTGGCTCTTATCCTTGATCTCATCATCCTCGCCGTCTTCGTCCTGATCGTCGTCATTGATGCGAAGCGCGGCTTCATCAAAGCGTTTCTCCACATGATCGCGAGCGTCGTGGCACTCATCGTCGCCTACGCCTTCACGCCGGCACTCGGCGGGCTGATCCGCGACGGCTGGATCATCGGCGGCATCAAAAGCGGCATCGCCTCGACGCTCCGCTCCCTCGCGGAGACGGGAAGCGGCTCGTACAACCTCGAATCGCTCCTCTCGAACAGCTTTTTCGGCAGCATCGTCGAGCGCTTCGGCGCCGACGGCTCCGTTCTCCGGGAGAGCGCCGCGGGGCAGACGGCCGCCGATGGCTCCGCCGTTGACGCACTTGCCGAAAAGATCGCCGAGCCCGTCGCCGGCGTCATCTCGAACGTCCTCGCGTTCCTCATCCTCTTCATCGGAACGATCCTCCTCATCCGTCTTTTGACGTTCATTCTCGACCGCTTCGCACAGCTTCCCGCCGTCGAAGCCGTCAACCGCTTCTTTGGCTTCGCGCTTGGCCTCGCGACGGCACTCATCGTCGCGTGGGCGCTGTCGATGGCGGCGTCGTTCCTCATGACGGCACTCGGTGCCGTGGACGCCGAGCGCTTCGGTGCGGATGTCATCGAGAACACCGTCCTCGTCAAACTCTTCTCGAAATATAATCTTCTCGCCATGTTCCGCAGCCTTTTCAGCTGAGCGGAACGATCAGAAAGGGATAGAAAATCATGGTCATGTGTGCAAGATGCCATAAGCGCATCGCCGTTATTTTCCTGACGCACATGGAAGATAACAAACCGAAACAGGAAGGGCTCTGCATCAAGTGCGCCAAAGAGCTGGGGATCAAGCCCGTTGACGATATGATCGCCAAAATGGGCCTCAGCGACGACGACATCGAAGCGATGAACGACGAGATGCAGAGCTTCATGGAGAACAGCGACGGCACGCTGCCGGATATCTTCGGCACGGACGGCGACGAACCGACCGAAGATGGCGAAAAGCCGGAAGGGCAGACCCCCTCGCTCAATTTCTCGCGCCTCATGCGCGACGGGCTCATGAAAATGCAGGGCGGCAGCGGCAAGAAACAGAACGGCAAAGAGGAAAAAGCCGCGGCGCAGAAAGCGAAAGAGCGGAAATACCTCGATGCCTACTGCACGAACCTCACCGCGCGGGCAAAAGAGGGTAAACTCGACCGCATCGTCGGCCGCGAGCGCGACCTCGCGCGCGTCATCCAGATCCTCTGCCGGAGACAGAAAAACAACCCCTGCCTCATCGGTGAGCCGGGCGTCGGCAAGACCGCGATCGCGGAAGCGCTCGCCCAGCGTATCGCAGACGGCGAAAACCTCCCGTACCGGCTGAAAAACTGCGAGGTCGAGCTGCTTGATCTGACCGCACTTGTCGCCGGCACGCAGTTCCGCGGACAGTTCGAGTCCCGCGTGCTCGGGCTGATCAACGAAGTCAAAGCGCACGGCAACATCATCCTCGTCATCGACGAGGTGCATAAGATCGTCGGCACCGGCGACGCCGAGGGCTCGATGAACGCGGCGAATATCCTGAAACCCGCGCTCTCCCGCGGCGAGATCCAGGTGCTCGGCGCAACGACGCTGACCGAATACCGCAAATATATCGAGAAGGATACCGCGCTCGAGCGCCGTTTCCAGCCCGTCATGGTAGACGAGCCGAGCGTTGCCGAGACGACCGCGATCCTCCGCGGCATCAAGCATTATTACGAGCAGTACCACGGCATCCGTATCCCGGACAACGTTCTCGCCTCCGCTGTGACGATGAGCGAGCGCTACATCACCGACCGGTACCTGCCCGACAAGGCGATCGACCTCATCGACGAGGCCGCCTCGCACCTGTCGCTCTCCTCGCCGCAGATCAACGAGCGCATGGAGATCATCGACCGGCAGAAGAAACTGACGACCGATCTTGCCGCGCTCGAGACGCGCATGAACGACGCGGCGAAACCGCCGGAAGAGAAGGACTACCAGCGTCTCGCCGACCTCAAAAGCGAGCAGGCACGCATCGACCAGCGCCTCGCGGAGCTGAACGAAACGTGCGACAAGATCGAAATGACCGCCGGCGACCTCGCCGACGTCATCGAAATATGGACGGGCATCCCCGCGTCCTCGATCCGCGAGGACGAGTTCGCCCGGCTCGAAGCGCTCGAAAGCCGCCTCACGGCCCGCATCATCGGGCAAGAGGAGGCCGTCTCCGCCGTCAGCCGCGCCGTCCGGCGCAGCCGCGCGGGCGTTTCCTACAAGCGCAAACCCGTGTCGTTCATCTTCGCCGGCCCGACCGGCGTCGGCAAGACGGAACTCGTCAAGGTGCTGGCGAACGATCTGTTCTCCTCGCCCGAAACGCTGATCCGGCTCGACATGAGCGAATTCATGGATAAATTCTCCGTCTCGCGCATCATCGGCTCGCCTCCCGGCTACGTCGGCTACGACGACGCGGGGCAGCTCACCGAAAAGATCAGACGGCATCCGTACTCCGTCGTCCTTTTCGACGAGATCGAAAAGGCGCACCCCGACGTCATGAACATCCTTTTGCAGATCCTTGACGACGGGCGCATCACGGACGCGCACGGCAAGACCGTCAGCTTCGAGAACACCGTCATCGTCATGACGACGAACGCGGGCTCCCAGCTCGGCGCCGCCGCCGTCGGCTTCTCGGAGAGCGGCGAGCTCCGCTCCGCGGACCGCACGATGAAGGCGCTCTCCGAGTTCCTCCGTCCCGAGTTTTTGAACCGCGTTGATGAGATCATCACGTTCCGTCAGCTCTCGGAGGAGGACTGCCGGAAAATCGCCGCGCTCATGCTCGGCGATCTCAAAACAGCGCTTGCCGAGAAGGGAATCGACATGCAGTTCACCGAGGGAGCCGCGGCGTTCATCGCGCGAGAGGCATACTCGGTCAAATACGGCGCCCGGAATATGCGCCGGTATATCCAGACGCACGTGGAAGACGCGATCGCGGGCGACGTGATCGCAAAGCGCGGTGCCGTCAGCGGCGTGTCCGTTGACGCGGACGGGGAAGGGCTCCGTATTCTCTCGGTCTGACGCACCGGAAAAAGTGACCCGCTCGGCGGGGGAGGTTGAACATGGCGGAACGATTTTTATGGCACGCGGCGGACGCCGCCGAGGCGGCGGGCCGTCTCCGGACGGATCCGGAATACGGGCTCTCCGAGACGGAGGTCACGCGCCGGCTGCCGAAACAGAATAACAGCGGCATCTGGCACATCCGGCAGACGTCGCTCTTTCGCTCTGTCGTCCGCGTCGTGTCGGACGCCGTTTCCGTCCTTCTTCTGATCGTCGCCCTGATCGTCTCGCTCATGGGCGAGGGCAATTTCTTACTCGTCGCGGCGATCCTCGTCGGCTGTACCGCGATCCGCGTCGTTCTGCTCCTCCGTTCAAGGCAGGAGTTCTTCGCCGCCACCCGGCGGGTGTTCCCGCGTGTCCGCGTGCTGCGCGGCGGCAAGATGCACCGCATCGGCGTTGACCGCATCGTGGAGGGCGATATCCTGTACCTCGACGCGGGTGACATCGTCCCGTGCGATATCCGTCTGTTTTCGGCAGAGGACCTCGTCGTGGACGAGCGCACGCTCGATTCCGTCGATACCAAGTTCTCGGCGCGCGCAGAGAAGCAGACCGATTTTCTTCGCGCCATGGCGCCGGTCAATGAGTGGAGCAACATGCTCCTCGCCTCGACGACGGTCGTCGAGGGACACGCCGCCGGTATCGCCGGCATGACCGGACGGCGCACCTACGTTTCCGCCAAACACGGCGGCGTTGCGATCAACGCCGGCGAGGTGATCCCTTCGATGGATCGTCTCGACTCGTTCTGCCGTACGATGTCGTTCATCGCGCTTGCGCTCGTCGTCGTCATCACGCTCCTCGGGCTGATCCGCGGCGGGGAGTCCGTCTCCGTTTCCGGTGTGTTCCTCAGCGCGCTCGCGTTCTGCGTCGCCGCGGCGGGCGAATGTCTGCCGGCCGCAGGCCAGCTCTCGCTGGCACTTGCCGTCAAGCAGTCCGGCCTGACGCGCGTCAGCATCAAGGATCCCGCCTTCGTTGAGCGCATCGCCGCCGCCGACACGTTCGTGATCGGTTCGCCGTCGCTCATCAAGAGCGGCCGCACGCGCCTCTCGGCGTACTATGCCGAGGGCAGCTATTCCGAATTCAATACCGACCGCCGTGCCGATGAGCCGGACGAGCACGGGCTTTCCCGGCTTCTGGAACTTGCCTATATCACGACGGGTGACGTCCCCGAGGATGTCGGCACGCTCGGCGAGAACGCCGGCGGCGACTACGAAATGATCCGTCACCTCCACCTCCAGTACTGCCGTCCCGAAAAAGTACGCGCCTCCGCGGGACGATTCGTCGCGGCGCATCTGCCGGCCGACGTCGCCTCCGCCGAGGGACTTGATACCGCCTTGCTCCGCAGCGGCGGCGCTTTGACTGCTGTCGTCAGCGGCGCGCCCGAAGCGGTGCTCCG
>JAKSPV010000043.1 GCA_024404475.1 Clostridia bacterium
ACCGCGAAGATCGCGCTCGGCATGGCGCTCGAAGATATCGCTGTTGCAGGCGGTACCGCGGCGATCGAGCCGTCGCTCGACTATATCGTCGCGAAATTCCCGCGTTTCCCGTTCGATAAGTTTGCCGACGCGCCGAACACGCTCGGCACACAGATGAAGGCGACCGGCGAAGTCATGGGCATCGGCTCGACGCTCGTCGAATGTATGCTTAAATCCATCCGTTCTCTTGAGACGGGTGTCTGCCACCTCTTCCTCGGCAAATTCAAGGATATGCCGACCGACGAGATTGTTTCCTATCTGCATGAGTTCCATGCCGATACGATGTTCGCTGTCGCGGAACTGATCCGCCGCGGCTTCACGACTGAGCAGCTCCACGAGCTCACGATGATCACGGAGATCTTCCTCGATGCATTCCGTACGATCGTTGATATGGAATCGACTGTCCGCGACACTCCCGGCGACGTGAAAACGCCTCAGGCGGCCAAGGTACTCGGCTTCTCCGACAAATACATCGCTTCCCTCTGGAAAGTCCCCGAGACGGAGGTTTACGCCACACGTAAGGCAAACGGCATAACGCCGGTCTTCCGCATGGTCGATACGCTCCACACCGGCAAATACATCGCTTATCTTTACTCGACGTACGCTCACCTCGTTGATCCGAAGATCAAAAACGAATCCCTCCTCACCGACAAACGCAAGATCGTCGTTCTCGGTGCAGGCCCGATCCGTATCGGGCAGGGCGTTGAGTTCGACTACTCCACTGTTCACGCCGTGCAGACGATCCGCCGCGCGGGCTACGAGTCTATCATCATCAACAATAACCCCGAGACCGTTTCGACCGACTATACCACGGCAGACAAGCTATATTTTGAGCCGCTGACGCCGGAAGATGTCATGGCGATCATTGACTTTGAACGTGCCGAAGGCGTTATCGCTTCGCTCGGCGGCCAGACCGCGATCAACCTTGCGGAGCCGTTGATGCAGCGCGGCGTCAAGATCATCGGTACAGACTGCGATGCGATTGAGCGCGCCGAAAACAGAGACGCGTTTGAGAAGATCCTTCTGCAGCTCAACATTCCGCAGCCGAAGGGCCGCGCCGTCACGAAGATCGAGGACGGTGTTGCCGCGGCAGCAGAGATCGGCTATCCCGTGCTTGTCCGCCCGAGCTTCGTTCTCGGCGGCCGCGCGATGCAGATCGTTGCCTGCGAAGAGCAGCTCCGTCACTACCTCAAGACGGCTGTTGAAATTGACGCCGACAAGCCCGTCCTCGTTGACAAGTATATCGAGGGCAAGGAAGTCGAGGTCGATGCGATCTGTGACGGCAGAAATGTTTTTGTCCCCGGCATCATGGAGCTCGTCGAACGCACCGGCATCCATTCCGGCGACTCGATCAGCGTCTATCCGTCCTTCAGTATCTCCGACAAGGTCAAGGGCGTTATCCTGCAGTATGCGAAGAAACTCGGCCTCGGCATCGGCATCATCGGTCTTTACAACATCCAGTTCATCGTCGATAAGAACGAAAACGTCTTTATCATCGAAGTCAACCCGCGCTCGTCCCGTACCGTGCCGTTCCTTTCCAAGGCGACGGGATACTCTCTCGCCGACATCGCGACCGAAGTCATCCTCGGCAAGAGTCTGAAAGAGCAGGGACTCTTCGACATTTATCCCGCGGAAAAGAAGCGCTACTATGTCAAGGTGCCGGTTTTCTCGTTCAATAAGATCAAGGGCCTCGACGCCTACCTTTCGCCCGAAATGAAGTCTACCGGCGAGGCGATCGGTTACGATGACAAACTCAACCGCGCGCTGTATAAGGCGCTGCAGGCGGCAGGTACGCACCTACAGAACTATGGTACCGTCTTCGTGACGGTCGCTGACCGCGACAAGAGTGAGGCGCTCCCGCTGATCAGACGCTTCTATAACCTCGGCTTCAATATCCAGGCGACTGCCGGCACGGCGTCGTTCCTGCGCGAAAACGGTATCCGTACGCACGTGCTCCGCAAAATCAGCGAGTCGCCGGACGAGATCCCGGACGCGATCCGACAGGGGCATATCGCCTACGTCATCAATACGCGTGACGTCGGCGCGGCTGATCAGGCCAGCGACGGCGTGAAGATCCGCCGGCTCGCTACGGAAAACAATGTCACGATGTTTACGTCGCTCGATACCGTTCGCGTTCTGCTTGACGTACTCGAAGAAACGACGCTGACGATCTCCACGATCGATTCATAATCATTTTTACAACGGGGGAAGCATGAAACAGGGCATTTTCCGCATCACCGAAAACACGCCGCTGACAAAAAACGTCTTTCGGCTCACGCTTGAAGGCGACGTCAGCGCGATCACCGCGCCCGGACAGTTTATCAACATTCAGCTTGACGGACTGTTCCTCCGCCGGCCGATCTCTGTCTATGACATCTCGCCGCGCACCGTTACCGTCATTTATAAAGTGGTTGGCCGCGGGACGGAGCAGCTTTCCCGCATGATTGCGGGGGATACACTTGACGTTTTGACAGGACTCGGCAACGGATACGACACAAGTGTTTCCGGACAGAGGCCGCTCCTTATCGGCGGCGGTGTCGGCGTTCCACCGCTCTATTATCTGGCACGGTGTCTCATCGCCGAAGGAAAACATCCGACTGTCGTTATGGGTTTCAACACGAAAGATGAAATTTTTGCAGTGGATGATTTCCGCGCGATCGGTGCCGACGTGACCGTTGCGACAGCCGACGGCTCGTTCGGTGTCCGCGGTTTTGTGACGGATGCGCTTCCTTCCGACTATTCATACGTTTATACCTGCGGTCCCGAGCCGATGCTGCAGGCTGTTTACCGCACGATCAGCACATCCGGTCAGTTCAGTTTTGAAGAGCGGATGGGGTGCGGTTTCGGTGCCTGCATGGGCTGTTCCTGCAAGACCGTGACCGGATACAAGCGTATCTGCAAGGACGGCCCCGTGCTCAGAAAGGAGGAGATCCTATGGGAGAAATGAACGTATCACTATGCGGCATCGAGCTGAAAAATCCCGTGATCCCCGCCTCCGGCACGTTCGGCTACGGCTACGAATTTGCCGAACTGTACGATATCAACTGCCTCGGCACATTTTCCTGCAAGGGAACGACCCGCGAGCCGCGTTTCGGTAATCCGACGCCGCGCATCGCGGAATGCACGGCCGGCATGATCAACGCCGTCGGTCTTCAGAATCCTGGTGTCGATCGTGTGATTGCAGAGGAACTTCCGAAACTGAAAAACTGCTTTTCCGGTCTTGTCATGGCGAACGTTTCCGGCTTTTCCGTCGAGGACTATGCCTACACCTGCGAACGGCTCGACCGCGAAGAGCAGGTCGGTTGGCTTGAGGTCAACGTGAGCTGTCCGAACGTCCACGGCGGCGGAATGTCCTTTGGAACGGACCCAGCATCGGCAACGGCTGTCACCGCGGCGGTTAAAGCCAAAACAAAAAAGCCGGTCATCATCAAACTGTCTCCCAACGTTACCGATATCGTCTCGATCGCCAAGGCGTGCGAGGCCGCCGGTGCAGACGGCATTTCGCTGATCAACACGGTGCTCGGCATGCGGATCGATATACGCCGCCGCCGTCCCGTGATCGCCAACAACATGGGCGGATTTTCCGGCCCGGCGATCTTTCCGCTGGCGCTTCGGATGGTATATCAGGTGGCACATGCCGTTTCCATTCCGGTCATCGGCATGGGCGGCGTTACGTGCGCGGACGACGTCATTGAGATGATGCTCGCCGGAGCGACCGCCGTTGAAGTCGGTGCGGCTAACCTTGTAAATCCGTATACCTGCCGCGATATCGTCAGGGATCTGCCTGCCGCCATGGCGAAATACGGGATCACGTCCTTATCTGAAATCATCGGAGGTGTCAAATCATGGGAAAAGACGTAATCGTTGCATGTGATTTCCCGTCTGCGGAAGCGACATTTGCTTTTCTTGACCGCTTCACGGACAAAAAGCTGTTCGTTAAGATCGGCATGGAACTGTTCTATGCCGAAGGGCCTGCGATCGTACACGAGATCAAGCGCCGCGGGCACAAGATCTTTCTCGATCTGAAACTGCACGATATTCCGAATACCGTAAAAAAGGCGATGGCAGTCCTGTCGGGACTTGACGTCGATATCTGCAATCTGCACGCCGGCGGTTCGTGCCGCATGATGGAGGCGGCTCTGGAGGGGCTGACACGCCCGGACGGAACGCGTCCTCTCCTGATCGCCGTGACTCAGCTGACTTCGACCGACCAGGAAACGATGACGCGCGACCTGCTGATCGAGCGTCCGATTGACGAGGTCGTCCTGCATTATGCGAAGAACGCAAAAGCAGCGGGACTTGACGGCGTCGTCTGTTCGCCGCTGGAAGCAGGGAAGGTCCACGATACCTGCGGCAGCAGCTTTTTGGCTGTGACGCCGGGCGTCCGCTTTGCCGACGGTGACGTGGGAGACCAGAAACGCGTGATGACCCCCGCGGAAGCCAAGAAAGTCGGCTCCGACTATATCGTCGTCGGTCGTCCGATCACCGCCGCAGCCGATCCTGTTGCTGCTTATGAACGCTGTGTCCGCGAATTTGTTGACTAAACCAAAAGGAGATAGACCATGGAACTGAATCGAAAGATCGCGGGGCACCTGCTTCGCATAAAAGCCGTCTTTTTCCGTCCTGAAGAGCCGTTTATCTGGGCAAGCGGCATCAAAAGCCCTGTATACTGTGATAACAGACTGACGCTGACTGACATCGCCGCCCGTACGGACGTCGAAAACGGGCTGGCTTCGCTGATCCGCGCGAACTATCCCGGTGTTGAGGTGCTGATGGGTACCTCCACCGCTGGCATCGCACACGCTGCGATCACGGGTCACATCATGGGTCTGCCGATGGGCTACGTTCGCTCCGGTGCAAAAGATCACGGCCGTCAGAACCAGATCGAGGGCAAACTGGAAAAAGGTCAGAAGGTCGTCGTCGTGGAAGATCTGATTTCCACCGGAGGCAGCGTGATCGAGGTCGTCAACGTTCTCCGCGAGGCGGGCGCTGAAGTATTGGGCATCGTCAGCATCTTCACTTACGGTATGAAAAAGGGCATCGTCCGTTTGGAAGAGGCAAACGTTAAAAACGTATCGCTGACCGATTTCAACACGATCACCGCTGTTGCTGCCGAGGAGGGCTACATTCGTCCCGAGGACGTCGCCCGCCTGATCGCTTTCCGGAACAATCCTTCCGATGAGAGCTGGATCGGAGAAGCAAAATGAGCAGTTTGATCGATATTCTTGACCTATCGACTGCCGAACTTGACGAGCTCGTGCATACGGCACTCGACATCGCTCACGATCCTTCAAAGTATGCGGACGCCTGCCGCGGCAAGAAGATTGCAACGCTCTTTTTTGAACCGTCCACCCGTACGCGCCTCAGCTTTGAGGCGGCCATGTATGAGCTCGGCGGTAGCGTCCTTTCCGTGCCGAGCGGCGCGATCTCGTCCACTTCCAAGGGCGAAAGCATTTCCGATACGGCGCGCATCGTGTCGCTATACGCCGATATCATCGCGCTCCGCCACCCGCTCGAGGGTGCCGCTGCCGTTGCCGCGTCGAAGTCTGCTGTTCCGGTTATCAACGCCGGTGACGGCGGTCACTTTCATCCGACGCAGACGCTGACTGACCTGCTCACGATCTATCGTGAAAAAGGAACGTTTGAAAACCTGACGATCGGTCTTTGCGGTGATTTGAAATACGGACGCACCGTCCACTCTCTCGTCACGGCGATGTCGAGATATGCCGGGACGCGGTTTGTCCTGATTTCGCCCGAGGAGCTTCGGCTGCCGGAGCAGATCATGACGGAGATCGAACGGTACCACGTGCCGGTCGAAACGACGTCTTCGCTTGACGAGGCGCTGCCGAAACTGGACGTTCTTTACATGACCCGCATCCAGCGGGAACGCTTCGATGACGTCGCCGCATATGAACGGCTGAAAGACAGTTATATACTGACGCCCGAGAAGATGCAGTTTGCGAAACCCGACTGCCGCGTTTTGCACCCGCTGCCGCGGGTCAATGAGATCAGCACGCTTGTGGACGACGATCCCCGTGCCGCCTATTTCCGGCAGGCAGGGAACGGCAAACTGATCCGCATGGCGCTGATTTTGAAACTGCTCTGCGAAGCGGACGGCAAGACGAAGCCCGTTCCCGGCGTTCCTATGCCCGGAAAACGGTGTCCGAACCTCCGCTGCGTTTCGAACGTCGAACCGGAGCTGCAGGGCCTTTTCCGCGAATCGACGGAGAAGGACGACGTCTGTCGCTGCGCTTTCTGTGACACGGCCGTAAAGTGACGAAAAATTGGTGAAAAAATCCTGGAGCGTCTTGACATTTTGGGTTTTTTCTGTTACAATGAATCTGTAATCAATAGCGCCCTCTGCAACTGACGGATCATGTGGAGCACCACAAAGGAACAGAGCGCGCGGGGTAGAATCCCGACATAAGCCGACCGTCTGGGCGCACTTTTACATTTTCCGTGTTAAAGTGCACCCTTTTTGATTTTTCGGAGGTGCTGATATGAAAAAAGTAGGCATTATCATGGGCAGCGACAGCGACCTTCCCGTGATTGAAAAAGCAGTTGCTGTTCTGAAACAGTTTGAAATTCCGTACGAAGTTCACATTTACTCCGCGCACCGCACGCCTGTTGAGGCACGTGACTTCGCACTGAATGCAAGGGAAAACGGCTTCGGCGTTCTGATCGCCGCCGCCGGCATGGCTGCACATCTTGCCGGTGCCGTCGCCGCAAACTCGACGCTTCCCGTGATCGGCATCCCCTGCCAGTCCAAGGTGCTCGAAGGGATGGATGCGCTTCTGTCCACCGTCCAGATGCCGACCGGTATCCCGGTCGCTACCGTGGCGATCGGCGGCGGCGCAAACGCCGCCCTTCTGGCAGCCGAGATCCTGGCCGTTTCTGACGACGATCTTGCTGCCCGCCTTGATGCCAAACGCGCCGCTGACGCCGCTGCCGTTCTTGAAAAGGACAGAACGATCGCGGCCAATCTCTGATAACCGAAAATCTGCTTACCGAAAAGGAGCAAAACGATATGGCACAGAAACTTGTTTACACCGGCAAAACGAAAAACGTGTACGCACTGGACAACGGCAACTATCTTTTGAAGTTCAAGGATGACTGCACCGGCAAGGACGGCGTGTTCGATCCGGGTGAAAACTCCGTCGGCCTCACCATCGACGGCGTCGGCGACGTGAACCTCCGTATGTCCATCTATTTCTTCGAGAAGGTCAATGCGGCTGGTATCCGTACACACTACGTTTCCGCCGATCTCGCCAATACCACGATGGAAGTCCTTCCCGCGAAGGTGTTCGGCAAGGGCCTCGAAGTGATCTGCCGCTATAAGGCAGTCGGAAGTTTCTACCGCCGTTACAGCGATTACTGCAACGAGGGCGATGATCTCCCAGCATACGTTGAGACGACCTTCAAGAACGACGAGAAGGGTGATCCGCTCGTGACGAAAGACGGCCTCGTTGACCTCGGAGTCATGACTGCGAAACAGTATGATGACGTTAAGGAAATGACGCAGAAGATCACGAAGATTGTTTCCGACGACCTCGCCGCGAAGGGTCTTGTGCTTTACGATATCAAATTTGAATTCGGTTACGATCCCGACGGCAACGTGATGCTGATCGACGAGATCGCCTCCGGCAATATGCGCGTATACAAGGACGGGAAGTACGTCGATCCGATGACGCTCTCCAAACTGTTCTTCGCCTGAGCGCGTTTTTAGCTGCAGGACGGGGCTGACACTCCGTCCTGCCCCTATTCAAGGAAAGGTTAGGTTTCACTATGGGTGGTTTTTTCGGTGCTGTCGGACATTCTGATGTAATCACCGACGTTTTCTTCGGTACGGACTATCATTCTCATCTCGGCACGCGCCGTGGCGGTATGGCTGCATACGACAGCGAGATCGGCCTGCAGAGAGAAATTCATAACATTGAAAATTCGCCGTTCCGCACGCGCTTTGAACACATCTGCGAGCAGATGACAGGCTGCGCCGCAATCGGCTGTATCAGTGACTACGATCCGCAGCCGCTTCTGATTCGCTCGAACATCGGCACCTATGCGATCTGCGTCATCGGTGTCATCAACAATGCCGCGGCGCTGATCGACCAGTATCTTTCGTTCAGCGGAGGTCATTTCAACGCGATGACCGGCGGTGCCGTCAACGCGACGGAACTTGTTGCTGCGCTCATCAATCAGAAGAGCAACTATACCGAGGGCATCCGTTTTGCCCAGCGTGAGATCAAGGGCACAGCATCGATCCTGCTTCTGAAAGAGGGGGGGGCGATCATTGCGGCCCGCGACCGTCTTGGACGCATCCCCATTGCAATCGGAAAGAGCGAGAACGGGTACTGCGTTTCTTTCGAGGCGTTTGCGTACCAGAAACTCGGCTACGAGGACGTACGGGAGCTCGGCCCCGGCGAAATCGTTGAAATTACCGCTGATGGCGTAGAACAGCTTGAAGCGCCCGGAAAAGAAATGCGCATCTGCTCGTTTCTCTGGAGTTATTACGGCTATCCGACCTCCCGCTACGAGGGCGTCAACGTCGAAATGATGCGCTACCGCAACGGTCACATCATGGCCAAAAACGACAAAGAAGCCGGCCTTGCACAAAATCTTGATTACGTCGGCGGTGTTCCGGACTCCGGCACGCCTCACGCGATCGGTTACGCCAACGAAAGCGGCGTCCCGTTTGCCCGCGCGTTTATTAAGTACACGCCGACCTGGGCACGCAGCTTTATGCCTGCCGATCAGAAAGACAGAAACAAGGTCGCCAAGATGAAACAGATCCCCGTCAAGGAGCTGATCGAAGGGAAGTCCCTTTTGTTCGTAGACGATTCCATCGTCCGCGGCACGCAGCTCCGCGAGACGGTCGAGTTCCTCTATAACAGCGGCGCGAAGGAAGTTCACATGCGTTCTGCCTGTCCGCCGATCATGTACGGCTGCAAATATCTGAACTTCTCGCGTGCAACGAGCGACATGGAACTGATCGCCCGCCGCGTCATCGTGGAACTTGAGGGCGAGGAAGGACTCAAACATATCGACGAGTACAGCGACTCTTCGACAGAGCGCGGCAAAAAAATGCGCGACAAGATCTGCGAAGAACTTCACCTCGCGTCGATCGAATTCCAGTCACTTGAGGGTATCGTCGAGGCGATTGGCCTTGAACCCTGCAAGCTCTGCACTTACTGCTGGAACGGCAAAGAATGATTATTACGAAGGGTACGGACGACAACATGATCAACAATTCCAAATCGGAAGCATACGCAGCGGCTGGCGTTGACATTACCGCCGGTTATCGCTCTGTCTAACTGATGAAAAGCCACATCAAGAGAACGCTGACGCCCGGTGTCGCCTCCGACCTCGGCGGTTTCGGCGGTCTCTTTTCGCCTGATCTTGCCGGCATGAAGGAGCCTGTTCTCGTCAGCGGGACCGACGGTGTCGGCACGAAACTGCGGATCGCGATGCTGCTGGACAAGCACGATACGATCGGCATCGACTGCGTCGCCATGTGCGTTAACGATATCATCTGCTGCGGCGCGAAACCTCTCTTCTTCCTTGATTACATCGCTTGCGGCAAAAACATTCCCGAGAAGATCGCCGATATTGTCGGCGGTGTTGCCGAGGGCTGTGTCCGTGCCGGCTGTGCGCTGATCGGCGGCGAGACCGCTGAGCATCCCGGCATGATGGCTGAGGACGATTATGACGTTGCCGGTTATTCCACCGGTATCGTTGATAAATCGAAAATCATCGACAACAAGACCATGCAGCCCGGCGACGTTGTGATCGCGCTCGCTTCGAGCGGCGTTCACTCCAACGGCTTTTCCCTTGTCAGAAAGGTGCTTGACGTTGAAAACGCCGATCTTACCGCTCCTGTCCCCGAACTCGGCGGCATATCGCTCGGCGAGGCACTCCTCGAGCCGACGCGTATCTACGTCAAACCTGTCCTTTCTCTTCTTGAAAAGGTCTCCGTCCGCGGCATCTCTCATATCACCGGCGGCGGTTTTTACGAAAATATCCCGCGCAGCATTCCCGACGGTCTCGGTG
>JAKSPV010000044.1 GCA_024404475.1 Clostridia bacterium
GCACGCAACTTTGCGAACAAGCTGTGGAACGCCGCGCGTTTCGTGCTCATGAACCTCGACATTGAGAAGATCGAACTGCCGGACGCGTCGCTCCTTCTCCCCGAGGACAAATGGATCCTCGCCGAGCTGAATAAGGTCGTCGCCTCCGTCACCGACGCGCTCGACCACTACGAGATCGGCATCGCGCTCGGCAACCTCTACGACTTCATCTGGGACGTGTACTGCGACTGGTACATCGAGCTCTCGAAGCACTCCGTCGCCATGAAGGGCACCGAGCGCTCGAAAGCCGCGCAGAATGTGCTTGCCTATGTTCTCGCTGAAACGCTGAAACTCCTGCACCCGTTCATGCCGTTCATCACCGAAGAGATCTACCAGTCCCTGCCCGGCATCACCGGCACGATCATGCTCGAGCAGTATCCGGAGTACCGCGACGACCTCACCTTCCCCGAGGACTGCGCCAACATCGAGCGCGTCATCGACGCGATCCGCGCGATCCGCGCCCGCCGCGCCGAGATGAACGTCCCGTCCTCCCGCAAGGCGTCGCTCCACATCGTAACGCGCTATCCCGAATCGTTCACGCCCGCGACCGAGCCGTTCTTCGCCCGCCTCGCCTCCGCTTCCTCCATGGAGGTCGTGGACAGCTACGCCGAGGACGGCGCCGTGCGGATCGTCACCGACGCCGCAACGGTCTACATCCCGATGGCGGATATCGTGGACTTCGAGGCAGAGCGCAAGCGCCTCGGCGCCGAGCTCACGAACACGGAAAATGAGATCGCACGCCTCACGGCGAAACTCTCGAACGAGAACTTCACTTCCCGTGCTCCCGCCGCCGTCGTCGAAGGCGAGCGTGCAAAGCTCGACAAGTACAAGGCGAAACTCGAAGGCATCAAGGAAGCCCTCGCTGCCCTGCAATAACACCTGCCGCAAAGCCGTATGCCGCATGGCATACGGCTTTTTCTTCCCCTTTGTTTTTGACACGTGCCTATAATCGGCAAAAAGGGGCTTGCAATTTGCTTCCGTTTGTGGTATCATACCATTACGGACACGCACGATGTTGCGTATCCGTCGGAACTGCCCGTCCGTAAACAAAAGAGAAAGGAATCATATGAGAGAAGAATCCTGTACGATCGATCTGTACGACACCACGGTGCTCGAGCCGATCCCGCTCAAACAGAACGACACCACCGCTCTCTGCATTACGGTGATGTCCGACGGCGAGCCCGCCGTTCTCACCGGCAAGACCGTCGTCCTCTCGGCCGTCCGTCCGAACTGCACGGCCGTCATCCAGGACGCGGATATCACCGTCACCGGGAACTGCGTCCGCATCCTCCTTGATGACCGCATCCTCGCCGTGGCCGGTATCGTCCAGACGGAACTTTTGCTGTACGACGGCACATCGCTGATCTCCAGCTTCCGCCTGCCGCTGGCCGTCAGCGGCGCCGTCTTCTCCGACGAGAACGCATCGCCCGAAGCGGTCTCAACGGTGAAAGACCTGATCGCCGCCCTGCACACGGCGATCCCGACGGCTGACGTGCTCGGCATCACCGCCGGCCATTTTCCCAAGCTGCACGAGGAGGGCTATCTGATCGACAGCGGCTGCGCCCCCGAAGACTTTGCCGCCGCCGATCACAACCACGACGAGTCCTATGCCGCACTGGGACACACGCACACCGGCTATGCCGCAGCCGACCACACCCACGCGGGTTACGCCGCGGCCGACCATGCGCACGCCCAGTACCTGACGGCGGCCTCGCTCACCGCCTATCAGGGAAAGGCCGTGGAGAGCACGTATTTCACCGCGTCTACCGTCACCGGTATCCTCGATGAGATCGGCAGCGAGCTTTCCGGTCTCGGCGACGCGCTCGGCGCGCTTCTTTGAGGAGGTGCTGTCATGAGCAGTATTGCAGCCAATCTGACGGCTCTCCAAAACGCCAAGGAAGCGATCGCCGCAGCGATCACGGACAAAGGCGGCACACTCGCCACGGGTGACGGCTTTGCCGATTTCGCGCTCGCGATCCTTGCGATCCCGACGTCCTCCGGCGGCTCCGGCGGCTCCGGCGGCTCGCTCCCGACGCTGAGCACACCCGCTTCGGCGGACGACATCCTCTCCGGCAAGGAAGCGATCTCGGGAGACGGCTCCGTGATCACCGGTTCCCTGAAATTCCGTCACGGCACCGCCACCCTCTCGAACAATCTGAGCGGCATGACCACCCAGACCATCACGCACAACCTCGGCGTCACGCCGAAGATCGTCTTCGTCAGCCGCGCGTCCACGGAGAACGTCGCCTCCGGCGTTCTCTGGGCCATGTACTTCAGCGCCATGGGCGGCTACACCCGCGCCGGCACCGTTTACGCCGTTTCCGACGGTTCGATGACGCAGAGCGTTTTGACGTCCGGCGGCAACCGTATCGCACTGTCGAGCAACGCAAACTCCTTCGGCCTCGCCATGACGGACAACTCGTACAACTGGAAAAACGGCGAAACCGTGAACTGGTGGGTGCTCGGATGACATGGGAGATCGTCGTCGGGCTCATCGCACTCCTCGGAGCGTTTCTGAGCGCCGGCACACAGGTGGCAAAGCTCTCGCGGACGCTTGCCATGCTGGAAGCAGCCGTCAAAGAGCTGAAAACCATCCTCGAAGAACTGAAATCGGACAACCGTGAAGAACACGTCAGGATCCGCGAAACGCTCGCCTCGCACGAGAAGCGCCTGCTTCGCTGCGAGAACACCGCGGAAGAAATGGAGAAACAATGGACTACTGGAAAAAGAAACTGACCAGCCGCAAGTTCTGGGCCGCGATCCTCGCGGCGGGGCTGGCCGCTTATCTCGCGCTGCGCGGCGACGTGCTGGATGCCGGCACGCTGGAATCGCTGAGAACCGCCGTGGGGGCGCTTATCGCCTACATTTGCGGTGAATCGGCCGTTGATGTGAGCCGCAGCATCCTCGCCAAAAACGCCCCGGAAAGCGCCTCTCCGAAGGCCGAGTAAGCAAAAAGAAAGCGGGCTGCTGCCATTCGGCAGCAGCCCGCTTTTTGTGGGGTGCTTCTGATTATCTCTTCTTGTTGTTCCGCATGATGAAGAGGACGAACGCGGCTACGATGCCGATGCAGCCGAGGATCAGAAGGATGATCACGATCGGCGGGACGTCACGGCCGGACGGCGGGGTGACGGGATCGGTCTCGGGCGGCAGCGGATCTGTGTCGGCTGCCTTCTCGACGGTGATCTCGGCGGAGGTCAGCGTGCCGACGTAGTTGTCCTTGCCGGTCGCGGTGACGGTGATCGTCTTGCCGGCGTCATCTTCGGAGACGATGTAACTGGCGCCGTTGCCGACGAGCGTGCCGTTCACGTACCATGCGAAGTCCGCGGCGGCGTCAGGATCGTCCGAAACAAGCTGCGCGGTCAGCGTCTCGCCGACCTTTGCCTCGCCGGAGATCTTGATCTCACCGGTCAGGTCCTTCGTGGAGGGCGTGCGGTAGACATGGACGGTGTAGGAACTCGTGTTCTCGCCGGAAACGACGATCAGCGTGGCGACGTTGTCGCCCTCGCGGAGTTCAAGCGTGCGTGCCGCGACGTATGCGGCAGGATCGTTGGCCTCACCGGAAACGGTGACGGTGGTCACGTCGTTCGGAACGGTGACGCTGTATTCCAGCACTTCGGGATCGAACGCAGGCACGAGAGTCAGCCCTTCGATATCGAACGTGATGCCCTTCAGTTTCGTGTCACCGACGGTCGGAGGTGTAGGGGGATTGACAGGCTGGCCGGCGTTCGTCGCGGTCACGGTGAACGTGTAGATCTTCGTGATGCGTTTGCCGTCCGCACCGGTCACGTAACCGGCGATGCGGTAGACGTTCTCGCCGTCCGAAACGGCACGGCTGTAACCGGAGACATCGGCGTCGTCCCAGCGCCATTTGGCGTTCTTGTCAGCCAGCGTCACGCTGAACTTGATGCTCGAAATGCCGGAGATCTCGGCGGTGTATTCCGTGATCTCGGGATCGAACGCGGGAGAAATGGTGATCTTCGCGCCGGTGGCAGCGTCCGTCAGTTTGATGAGCTTGGCGTCGGGCGTCGCGTCGGTCGGATCGGGCTCGGCCGCCTTGCGGGTGACGGTGATCGTGTACGCCTTGACGGCAACGCCGTCGCTGGCGGTCACGACGACGGTAACGAGGTTATCGCCGACAGCGAGCTTATCGCCGCCCGAGACGACGGCCTTTGCGCCGGCGTCGTTCGTCGTTGCGGTCACGTTCACGGCGGTGACGTCGTTCTCGACGGTCACGGTGTATTCGAGCACGTCAGGTGCGAACGCGGGCGAGAGCGTGCCCTTGTCCACGGTCAGCTCGAACAGCGTGGCGTCGTCGGTCGGGACGGGCGCTTCCGCTTCGCGGGTGACAACGATGATGTACGATTTCTGGGAAACGCCGTCTTCCGCCATGACCATGACGGTCACGGTGTTCCGGCCGACCGCAAGGTCGGTGTTGCCGTTGATGATGGGCGTTGCGCCGGCGTCGTTCGGGACGGCGTTCACCGTAACGGAGGTGACGCTGTTCGGAACGGTCACGGCGTAGCTCATGACGTCAGGGGAGAACGCGGGGGAAAGCGCGGCGCCGTCCACGGACAGCGAGCCGAGCGACGCGTCGCTGCTCTTGACGGCAGAACGCTGGACGACGATCGTGTAGGTCTTCTTGGCGGTGCCGTCCTCGGACGTGACCTCGACCTTCACGAGAGTGAAGTCGGAGAGGTTCGAGGCGTTGTCGGAAACGGTCACGGTCGCCTTCGGGTTGACGGCGATCGCGACGACGTTGATCGCGGTGACGTCAAGGCCGACGGTCACGTTATAATCCTGGACGGAGGACGAGAACACAGGCGTAAGCATGGCGCCGTCCACGGAGAGGGACGCCAGCGTCGCGTCGCCGAGGAGCGGATCCTGCTCGCGCGTGACGGTCAGCTCATACGTTTCCGGTCTGCCGGAAACGGGGATGACGAGGATGTAGAACTCGTTCTTGCCGACGGCAAGCGTCGTGTTGCCGTAGATATCGGCCTGCGCGTTCGGATTGGTGGGGGCAAAGACGGGGGCGATGCTCGTCACGCTGTAAGGCACCGTCGCGGTGTACTGGAGAACAGCGGGATCGAATGCGGGGGACAGCGTCACGCCGGGGATCGAAAGAGAAGCCAGCGTCGCGTCGTCATCGGCAAATGCCGGTGCCTTGCGGACGAGGCGGAGCGTGTACGTCGATGTCTCCTCACCGGACTTCACCTCGACCGTGACCGTATTGTACGGTTTTTCCGTCGTGGCAACCGCGAGGTCTATCTTGTTGCCGTCGGCAGCGGCGGCTTCGCCGTTGACCGTGACGGTGCCTGTCTCGTCGGCGGCGGTCACGCGGAGCGTCACGGACGAAACGGAGTTATCAAATTCATAGGAATACGTTGCCTCATCGACAGCCGTCAGGTCGCCGAGGGAAAGCTGCGTCTGGCCGGCCGTGATCGTGAGCGTGCCGATTGCCGGCGCGTCCGCCATAGCGGAAACGGCGAGCAGTGCGGCTGCCGCGACGAGCGCGAGCACAACGCAGAGCGCAGAGCGGAATCCTGTTTTTCTCATAATAGTATCTCCTGTTCTTGGTTTGAAAAACACGGCGGGAACTTCCCGCACTTATACATATTAATTGTATCACAAGATACGTTCCTTTTCAACAAAAACCGCAAAAAAATGCAAAAAAAGGGCTGCCGCGCACGGCGGCAGCCCTCGATGTTCAGAGGACGCATTGGAGAAATTGCTGGAGACGCGGGTTCTTGGGGTGGTCGAAGATCTCCTCCGGCGTGCCGCTCTCGGCGATGACGCCGTCGCAGACGAACAGGACCCGATCCGCGACCTCGCGGGCGAACGCCATCTCGTGCGTGACGATGACCATCGTCATACCCTCCTCCGCCAAGTCGCGGATGAGGTCGAGCACCTCGCCGACCATTTCGGGGTCAAGCGCAGAAGTCGGCTCGTCGAAGAGAATGATTTCGGGATTCATCGCCAAAGCGCGGATGATCGCGATACGCTGCTTCTGTCCGCCGGACAGCGTGGACGGGTAGACGTCGCGCTTGTCGGGCAGGCCGATGCGTTCGAGAAGCTCCATGCCCTTCGCCTCCGCCTCCTCCTTCGTCTTAAGCTTCAGCTCGACGGGTGCGAGCGTGAGGTTCTGCATGACGGTGAGGTTGTTGAAGAGGTTGAAGTGCTGGAACACCATGCCAACGCGGGCGCGCGCCTTGTTGATGTCGATCTTGTAGGTGTTGAGATAGTCGCGCATCTCGCGGCTGTAAGTCAGACCCTCGTGCTTCTCATGGAGCAGGTCTTCCCTCTTGATGCGGGCGACGAGTTCCTCTGCGGCGGCATCGCTTCCGTCAGTCTCACGCAGGAGTTTTGAGAACGTGCGGGACGACTTGATGATCTCCGGGTGGAGGTACGGATCGACGGGCGTCAGAAGATTGTCGCCCAGCCAAACCTCGCCGTACGTCGGCTCCTCAAGCAGGTTCATGCACCGGAGCAGCGTCGATTTGCCGCTGCCGGACGGGCCGATCAGAGCGACCTTCTCGCCTTTTTTGATGCCGACGCTGATGCCTTTCAGTACCTTCGACTTTTTGAAGTTCTTATAAAGCCCCTTGATTTCGAGAAGGTTACCGTTCATTCTTTTTGAACCTCCTCTCGATCAGGTGCTGGACGAGCGTCAAAAGCATGACGACAGCAAGATACATGATCGCGGCAAAGAACAAAAACGTCAGGTAGCACGCCGGGGTGGCAAGGCCCTGCTTCTCGGCCATGCCGAGCAGGTCCCACTTCTGGCGCGAATCGACCTTGAGGACGATGTAGCTGACGACGGACGTTTCCTTGACGAGAATGATGATCTCGTTGAAGATCGTCGGGATGACGACCTTGATCGCCTGCGGAATGATGATCTTTTTCATCGTGGTCAGCCAGGAAAGGCCGGCGCTTCTGCCCGCCTCCATCTGCCCGACGTCGATCGAAGAGATACCGGAGCGGATGATCTCCGCCATGTACGCGCCTGAGTTGATACCGAACGCGATAATCGGCACGAGCAGGTTCGTACTCATGCTCTTGAACGAAACAAGAACGGAGTTATAGAGAATCAGAAGCTGTACGAGCGTCGGCGTGCCGCGAATCACCGTGATGTAGAGGACGGCGATCTTGTCGAGCAGTCTGACGACGATGTTGTTTTTCGGCGCGATCCGGATAACGGCCAGCACCACACCGATGATGAAGCCGAGGATCACTGCCCCCAAAGCAATCAAAAGGGAGTATCCGAGGCTTTCCGCAAAAACGCCTCGGAGACTCCACAATTTTGCTATTTTATCGACAAATGTCATGTGTACGGACTGTCAATCAGTTGCCGCTGCTGTGGTTGACCGTGTATTCGTCGATCTTGCCGTCAGCAATCATCTGGCCGAGGATCTCGTTGACCTGCGCGACGAGTTCGGTAGCTTCCTTGTTGAAGTACATGACGTAGGACTCGACGTCAGCGTCAAGCTGCCAGCACTCGAGGTTCGCGTTGTTCGAGCAGATGGACTCGGCAGGCATCTTATCGATGATAACGGCGGAAACGGTCGTGCCGATGTCGGCGCTGGCAACGATCGCGTTGGAGTATTCCATCGTGGAAGCGTCCGTGCCTTCGACAGCACCTGCGGCAAGGTCGGCACCGGTCGTGCCCTTCTGGACACCGATGGCCTTCGCGGACTGACCGAGGATGTAGCTGACGACGTCAGCGGCAGGAACAACTGCGCCTGCCTCGAAGGTACCCTTCGGAGCGATGACGTACTGGATGGAGGTCGCGTAGATGTCGGAAGCGAGAGCGACTTCGTCGCGGGCGGGCTTCTTGGTCATGCCGGCGGCGCCGACAGCGAATTTGTCGTTAGCGACTTCGTTCAGGATCTGGTTGAATTCGATGTCGTTGATGACGACCTTGTAGCCGAGCTGCTCGCCGATGTAGGTGATGACGTCCATGTCAACACCGACGACGTTGCCGTTCGAGTCAAGGTATTCATAAGGAGCGAAGCCGGCGTTCGTGTAAACGTTCAGCGTGGGCTTGCTGTCAGCGGGCTCGCAGGAAGCGAGGACGAGAGCGGTCGCGAGCATGAGAGCCGCGAGGACGATAGCAATGATCTTTTTCATGATATGTACCTTTCTTTTTGAGAAATTGAATTGACGATGGGGGTATTATACAGCGGCATACACCGTTTGTCAACACTTTTTTGAAAAAAGTTTCAATATTTCACCGATATTTTGCAATTTGCATACGATATTATGTATGTTTATTCAGTTTCTTCTGCATAAACGGGTTCCGGAACGGTGATCTTGTCACGTTCGAGAAAGAGGCGGCGCCAGACGCGCATGCACGCGAGCGTGTCGGCGAGGGAGGAATGCTGTTCCCCGTCCCAGTCGAGCCCGAGCGTCATCATCGCGTTGATGAGCGAGCGCTTGCCGTTTTCGAGCTGGGGCATATCGCTCTTGATGAAATGGTCGTAGAACAACTGGCAGCAGCGGACGCGGCTGTGAAGTTCTTCCTCGATCGGCGCGACGGACGGCAGGGCTTTCAGATACTTCCAGTCGTTCGAGATGCTGTACCCGAGGATCTCGTCGGCGCCGGTGAGAATCTCGTAGATGCGCCCCTCGACCTCGTCGATCGTCGGTTTGTCTTTGACCATTTTCGGCGTGATGTGGTGAATCCTGACCGTGAACGGCCAACGCTTCGCGGTCTTCGGACGGATCAGCGTATCGAGCAGAACGTTCCCGAGCCCGTCCGTCATGCTGACGGACAGGATCTCGTCGGCGTGGCTGTCGCCGGTCATCTCGAGATCGAGGAAGACCAACCGCCGGGGATCGAGCGATGCGGCGCGCGCCTTTTCGGCTTCGTAGAGGTCTTCTTCGGCTTTCGATTTGATCGCCTGCGTGCACTTGTGGCAGATGCCCGTGTCGGAACTCGTCATCGTACCGCAGACGGTGCAGCGGCGATGCTGCACGGTGCGCGGCGGCGTCACGTCCTCCGGCGCCGGCTGTGCTTCGTTCATATCGTAGAGTTTGACGCGCCGCCCGCCGCTGCGGGCGAGGGCAACCGGCTTTCCGCCGGGCACGAGGTGCTTCTGCCAGAGCGCGGAAACACTGAGATATCCTTTTTCACGCGCGTCGCGGAAGGTAAGGACGGGCAGGCGCGGCTTCTCTTCCGCCGCGGGCTCCGCCGTCTGTTTGATTTCTTCGTTCATGCTGCTGCCCTTTCATTCGTTGATTTCACGGCGGTCACGGCTTGTCCGTGACGTCCGTGTGCCGGAGGACGCAGATGATCGTCCGGCAGAGGATCCTGAGATCGAGGGAAACGGAGCAGTTCTCCGTATAAGTCTTGTCAAACGCCGTTTTCGGCGCGGGGGCGAGCCGGTCGCGGCCGGACACCTGCGCAAGTCCGGTGAGACCGGGGCGCAGCGCAAAGACGCCGGCTTCGGCGCGCAGACGCACGAGTTCTTCCTCGGCGGGGACGACCGGGCGGTAGCCGATAAAGCTCATGTCGCCGCGAAGGATGTTCCAGAGCTGCGGCAGCTCGTCGATGCTGGCGCGGCGGAGAAAGCGCCCGACGCGGGTGACTCTGCCGCTCTCGTTCATCGTACGGAACTTATAAATGAAGAACGGCTTGCCGTACCGGCCGACGCGCTCCTGCGCGAAAATGACGCCGCGGCCGGAGTCGATCCGGACGACGGCGGCGACGA
>JAKSPV010000045.1 GCA_024404475.1 Clostridia bacterium
AGCCGCCTGTGACGGATCCATCCTCGACGGACGAGCCGCCCGTGACCGATCCGCCTGAAACGAAACCGCCCGTGACCGATCCGCCGACGGAGCCCGGTCACGTCGATCCTCCCGCAGACGCGCTCGTCGTCGTGCTCGATCCCGGACACGGCTTCTGGGACGGCGGCTGCTCGAACGAGGCGCTCGGCGACTGGGTGGAGAAGACGCTGACGATGGACATCTGCGGCCGCATCGCGCCGATCCTCCGCAGTGCGGGCGTTTACGTGATCTACACGCACGACGGCAGCACGTTCCCGAACAACGATGAGATCGCCGCGCTTGCCGCGGAGTCGGGCTTCTCGATGGAGGCGTTCGCCCGCAAGCTCATCAAGGACTACGGCTTTGACAAGAACGACAAGCCCGTGAACGAGAACGACGTCTGGAACGCCTTTGCGGGCAATCTGCTCGACACGGGCTCCGGCAAGAATATTTTCAACGTTTACGAGCGCGCGTACTACATCAGCGCCCTGGCGCAGAAGACGCACATCGACGCGGCGGTCTCCGTCCACGTGAACTCGGTCGACGTGACGAACCCGAACATCGACGCGACGAAGTTCCACGGCATGACGGTCAGCTACTGCACGTCGAACGACCAGCGGCTCGCTTCCATGAAGCTGCAAAAGAGCGTCTCCGACGCTCTCGCCGAGGCGTTCCCGGAAAAGCGCGTGATCCGCTACGCCGATCCGTGGTACGATTCCCTCGTGATCTGCAAGTATTCCGCCGCGCCGACGATCCTCATCGAGACCGGCTACGCGACCGACCCGACGGACGCCGCCGATTTCTGCAACGAGGCGTACCGTCAGAAACTCGCCGAGACGATCGCCGCCGGCATCCTCGCCGCGCTGAGCTGAAAAATATCTGGGGGCTTCTTGTAAGAAGCCCCCAGACCCCCAGATTCTTTAAACTGTTTTCTGCTTCTCCAATCAGAAAAGCCGAAGTCGTCAGACCTCGGCTTTTTTCTTTTTCAGATATTCTTGTTTTCCCACTCGCGGATGCAGACCTTCGGCTCGCCCTCCATGAGGTGCGGATCTTTGAGGTACGCCTGGATGCGCTTGAACGCGGTCGCATACGTGATGCCGTCGGCGATACGCTCGTCCATAACGACGCCGAGCGGGAGGCAGCGGTCAAACGTGATGCCGCCGTTGCCGTCTCTACGCGGGACCTCGCGCAGGTTGCCCATCGAGATGAGCTGGCTCGTCGTGCCGAAGTTGTAGATGTGGTGGTAGATATGGTTTGTGCGGATACTGCCGAGGTTCGTGATCGTCATCGACGCGTGGAACGGGCTGAGGTCGATCACGGACGCGGGCAGGAGATTGTGCTTGTCGAGGAATCTCAGCGTGCCGACCGCGAAGCGCATGAGGCCGGGGATGCTGCAAAGGAAGTTGATCATGCCGTCCGTCGAGTTCTGCTCGCCGGGCTTGCGGTTCTCCTCCACGTAGGAGACGAGCTTGCGGTTGACCTCGAAGACGTCGTCCTCGGGCATGAAGTGCATTTTATTCATCGTATGCTCGTCGGAACCGGGCTTCAAAACGACCATGCCGACCTGGATGCCTTTCCGGGCGTAAATCTTGCGGTTGACGATGAAGCGGTTGAGCACCGGGTACTCCGCAACGGCGCGGACGTAGGCGGCGATCACGAGGGCGAGGTGCGAGATGTTGATACCCTCTTCGCGTTTCTCGCGGATGTATTTATTCATCGGCTCTACCGGCAGGAAAAGCTCGATCATGTTCATGGAATCGCAGCGATCGACCATAATGTGGGGAACGACCGTATACATCGGGTCGCCGTGCTTGACTCTTCTGCCGTCTTTACGCATAAGCATGCCTCCGAAGATTAGTGGTTACCTTATTATAGCCGCTTTTTGCCCGTTTTGCAAGAATTTTTTTACCTTCGGATGAATTTGTTTACAGATCTTCCTCGCACCGCGGCAGATTCCAGCGGAAGACGGCGGACAAGATCCGCATCGTGAAGACGAAGACGACCGTCAGCAGCATGCACCAGACGTCGCCGATCAACGGCCGGAGCGCAACGTAGAGGACGGCGCCGCCGAGCGACGCGACGGCGTAGATGTGCTTGACGAAGATATACGGCGTCGAATCGGCGAAGATATCGCGCATGACGCCGCCGCCGACGGCGGTCAGAACGCCGATGAAGACGGCGAGGAACGGCGAGGCGTCCGGGATGATCTCATACGTGACCGTCACGCCGACCGCGGTGAAGATGCCGAGGCCGAGCGAATCCATGACAAGGAGAACGCGGTCATAGCGGGCGTGGTGCCCGCCGAGCCACCGCCGCACGGGCGGCAGGAAGACAACGACCGACACGGCGGCCGCACACACGGCATAGATCGGGTCGGAGAAGACGCGCGGCGGTGTCGCGCCGAGCAGGCAGTCGCGGATGACGCCGCCGCCGACGGCGGTCGTCAGGCCGAGGATGATGACGCCGAAGACGTCCATCTTGCGCCGGAGGCCCGTCATTGCGCCGGAGACCGCGAACGCGGCCGAGCCGGCGATCTCAAGCAGGAACCGGAGCGCCCGGAGCCCGAACGAGCCGGGGAAGACGCGGGTGCGTCCCGAAAAGACGTCCGACGTGAACGCCATGAACTCACGCACAAAGTAATGCGGCACGAGCGGCCCGCCGAACGGCGCCGCAAGGCCGGAAACGGACGAAAATCCCGCGCTGCGCGCGTACGTTTCCGCGCGGAAGACGTGGAAATCGTTCGTCACGACGGTGACCGAAGCGTCCTCCGGGAGCATTTCTCTTGCGAAGCGCAGATTTTCGACGGTCGTTGCGGAGTGCTCCTCAAGGAGCAGACGCGACCCGTCGATCCCGCGCGAGAGGAGCCCCTGCCGGATACATTCCGCCTCGGAGAGCGTCTCACCGGCGCCGCCGGCGCCGATGCAGAGCGCCATGACGTCCGGGTGTCCGGCGAGGTAGTCCGCCGCCGCGTCGATGCGGACGGCAAGCGCCGGGGACGGCTCGTCGCCGACGACGAGCGCGCCGAGGATCAAAAGATAATCCGGCTCCTCTTCCGGCTCCGCGCGGTAGGCGCCGAGCAGCGCCGCCTCAAACACCGCGAAAACGAGCACGAACGCGAGGACGACCGCAGCAAACGCGATCCGGACACCGCGCGGGAGGCGGAAGCCGGTGAAGGCGGTCACGAGCAGGTACGCGCCCCAAAGAAGCGCGATCGCGCCGCCGGCGAGCCAGACCCACGTGCCGGACGCCACCGCGACGGCGAACGACGAGGCGACGGGGTAATAGGCGAAGCACGCCGCCGCAAGGAAGAGCAGAAGCGCCGCGAACACGATGCGCGCGGCGCGGCGCGGCGATCTCACGGTCTGTGCGCTCATAGCCGGCCTACGATGAACGCCGCGAGGCAGATGAGAACGATCGCCAGGATGACGTACCAAAGCTTCACGCGGGAGCCGGAGGCGTTTTCCGCCTCGGCGGCGTCTGCGGCGGCGAATGCCTCGCGGACGTCCTCGTCCGCGATCTCCGCGTCCGAAGAGAGGTACGCGGCGATCAGTTCCTTCGCGCGGGGCAGATCGTCCCGGTCAACGTACACGTCGGTGCCGAACACCGTGTAGCCGGCAACGACACGCAGATAAGACGAGCCGTCGCGGTCGCGCACGTAGAGCGCGATGCCGTACTCGTCGAGAAGGCCGCGGATCATCGAAAGCTCGATCTCATCCGCCGCCGTCGTGAGCAGTTCCAGATTCTCCATCGGGGGGCGGGTATCCCGCCGCCTTGTCAAAAACGCCATAAAGACCTCCCGGCATTCTGCCGAAGATCGGACACAAGTCCTTCGCGTTCAGTATAACAGAAACGCCCCGCCCCGTCAAGAGTCCGTCACACATTGACGAGCCGGTCGAGCAGGATCAGGAAGAGCCAGAACGTCCCGCAGACAAGAAGAGAAGCCACCGTAGTGATCACGAAATCCCGAATACGCGTCATGGTTTTGTACCTCAGCTTTCTTTTTTGTTTTCTGAGGTCAGTATAACGCACGATGTGTCCGTATGTACGGACAGGAAAAGTGTTTTCGGGACTTTTTCCGTGTCTTTTGCGGCAAAGGCGGAAAAATCGGCGGGCAGACGGCGAAAAAACCGCTTTACAAACGGCGCCGGATGGGGTACAATAAAACCACAGGAATAAAACAAGGAGGCACGATATGTTACAGCCACTTTCCGAAAATCTGAAACAGTATTTCCCGGCGGGCACCGCCGCCGAGCTGCGCGCGCAGCTCAACCGCTCGCGCGGTGTCACGCTCGTCAGCGGCAACCTCGTCGGCAACGCACGGAGCGAGGTCTCCGGCGTCTCCGCCCGCGTCTGGCAGAGAGGCGTCTGCGGCTTCTCGTCCGAGGCGGAGCTTTCCGAAGACGCGGCACGCCGCGTCCTTGTCGCCGCGAGTGAAAACGCCGCGTTCATGGATCGCCGCGCACCGCGCGGCCTTTCGCCGCTTCCCGCCGCCCCCCGCGGCACGAAGCATTTCGACCGCGAGATCTCCGATCCCACGCAGAAGCAGTACGTTGATTTCCTCCGTCCGCTCGACGAGTACATCACGTCGCACTGCAAGGGACTGCAAAGCCGCACGCTCGTCGCCAGAGCCGACTCGATGGAGAAGCAGCTCCTCACTGCGGACGCGCTCTCCGGCAGCTCGATCATCGAGCGCAGCTATATTTACGTCATGATGAGCGCCGAAACGGCTTCCGGTGCACCGGTCGAGCTTTTCCTGCCGATCGGCGGGCTCGGCACGTTCGACAAGAACTTCACCGATCCGTCGCTGCTCTATGAAAAGATCGACGGGCTCTACACGAAGCTCATGCAGAAGCGCGAGGGCATTTACCCGGACGCCGGCGTGCAGACCGTCATCCTCGGCGGCGAGCTCGGCGGCATGGTCGCGCATGAGGCGGTCGGCCACACGGTCGAGGCAGATCTCGTGCTCGGCGGCTCCGTCGCCGGCCCGTGCTTCGGCAAGCAGGTCGCGTCGGAGAAGGTCTCCATGGTGGACTTCGCCAGCGAGGCGTTCGGCAAGCCGACGCCGCTGCCGGTGTACCTCGACGACGAGGGCATCGAAGCGACCGACGCCGTCCTGATCGACCGCGGCATCCTCGTCGGCTACATGAACAACCGCGAGAGCGCCGCGCACTTCGGGCAGAAGCCGTGCGGCAACGCACGCGCGTACTCGTTCTCGGACGAGCCGCTGATCCGGATGCGGAACACCGCGATCCTCCCCGGCACCGACAAGCTCGAGGACATGATCGCCGCGACAGAGCACGGCTACTACCTGATCGACACGAACAACGGCCAGGCGGACACGACCGGCGAATTCATGTTCGGCGTCTGCATGGGCTACGAGATCGTGAACGGCAAGCTCGGCCGTGCGCTCCTCGACACGACGATCTCCGGCGTGGCGTTTGAGATGCTGAAGACGGTCGATATGGTCAGCGACGAGGTGTCGTGGTCGTCCGCCGGCGTCTGCGGCAAGAAGCAGCCGATGCCGGTCGGCCTCGGCGGGCCCGCGATCCGGTGCAAGGTAACGATGGGAGGCAGATGAATATGAAAGAGACGAAAGATACCGCGCGCCGCGTTCTGGCGGCGCTCCGCGAGGCGGGTGCCGACGAGGCATCCTGCTCCGTGACCGAAACGGAAACCCGTGAATTCAACGTGGACGGCGGCAAGGGCAGCTTGTTCCGCGGGCTGTTCGACACGCCCCTCCGCATGACGGTGTTCAAGGATCGCCGCCGCGGCACCGTCGGGCTCAACAAGACGGATGACGAGTCGATCCGGCAGGCAGTCGAAGACTGCATGGCAGCCGCCGCGGCGGCAGAGCCGGACGAGGCGTGGGGGCTCGCCGAAACGGGTGACGAGCGTACGTTCCTCGAGGGCGCGCCCGAGCCCGAGCTCGACCGCTTCTTTGACCGCACGAGCGAGCTGATGGACGACATCAAAGCGCGCTACCCGAAGATCCTCGTCGAGCAGATGATCACGGAACACAAGTCTTACAGGCAGACGTACGTCAACACGAGCGGCGCGGAATACACGACGGTCGGCGGCGAATACGGCGTTTCCGTGATGTTTTCCGGTCACGACGGCGACAAGAGCTCGTCGTTCAACTCCGCCGGTGCGGTGTTCGCTTCGCTGGACAAGAAGCTGATCGACCTCGGCAGCATCGACGCCGATCTCGCGGCGACGGAAAAACAGATCGACACCTTGCCGATGGAGGGCAAGTTTGTGGGAACGGTGGTTCTGACACCGGGCTGCCTCGGCGAGTGCATGGATTCGCTGCTCGGGAGCTTCACGGGCGACAGCGCCATTCTGGACGGCAGCAGCATCTGGAAAGACAAGCTCGGCGAAAAAGTCGCCGACGAGCGGATCACGGTCAGATTTGATCCGTTTGACGAGCGCATCGTCTGCGGCGAGCGCTTCACGGGCGAGGGCTATCTGTCCGAGCCGTGCGACGTGATCAAGGACGGCGTCCTGGAGCGCTTCATGCTCTCCCGCTTCGTCTCGAAGAAGACGGGCTTCGACCGTCTGCCGAACGGCGGCAGCGCCATGGTGATCCCGGCGGGCGACAAGACGCTCGATGAGCTGATCGCGGGCGTCGAGCGCGGCATTCTCGTCGGGCGCTTCTCCGGCGGCGCGCCGAGCAACGCGGGCGATTTCTCCGGCGTGGCGAAGAACAGCTTCCTCATCGAGAACGGCAAGATTTCCTCGGCACTCAGCGAGACGATGATCTCCGGCAACCTCGCCGAGCTGCTCCGGTCGCTCGTCGGATTCTCGAAAGAGACCGTCGCCGACGGCGCATCCGTCCTCCCCTGGGGCGTCTTCACGGGCGTGACGATCTCCGGCAAATAAAGAATACGCGTGGGGCGCCTTTTGAAAAAGGCGCCCCACACCCTGCGAAAACTTTCGGACGATTTCCATTATCTCCAATTGTGTTCCCTGCTTAGCAAAAAAACAAAGCCAAAGTCGAAAAGACTTTGGCTTTTTGTTTGTAAAAAAGGAGAGGACCTGTAAGCCGGGTTTTGTCGTGGACCGTCATCTATCTCCACTGCACGTCACCGTGCAGCTGATGCCACCCCGGGTACTGCGCCGGGCCGGCGCCGACTTCCGTCAGACCGTGTGGGGTGTTGCTTCGGATAGGGTTTACATTTGCACGCAGTTACCTGCCGTGCCGGTGAGCTCTTACCTCGCCTTTCCATCCTTACCGGACAGATGTCCGGCGGTTTATTTCTGTTGCACTTTCCCGGGAGTCGCCTCCGGCGGACGTTATCCGTTACCCTGCCCTGTGAAGCCCGGACTTTCCTCGCACCAACACCTTACGGCAACATGGCACGCGACGATCCGATCCTCTCCGTCTGTCATTATAAACGCCGAGGGCGCGTTTGTCAACCTTTTTTCCGCGGCGGGCGCTTCCCTGCCGGTTTTTTCGCGGCCGGGACGGCTTTTCCGTTCGGTTTCGGCGGCTTCTTGTCGGCCGGTTTTTTGCCGTCCGGCTTCGTCTGTTTCTGATCAGTCGGTTTCCTGTCGCCCGGCTTTTTATCGCCCGGTTTTCCGGCGGGACGCACGAGGCACGCGGGGCCGTAGCCGATCAGGTCCTCCCGCCCGCAGCGGTGCAGCGCCTCGCGGACGAGCGGTGCGTTCTCCGGCCGGTGCCATTGGAGCAGCGCGCGCTGGAGCTGTTTTTCGTGCGGATCGGTCGTCGCCTTGATCGGCTCGAGCGTGAACGGATCGAGTCCCGTATAGAACATGACGGTGGACGCCGTGCCCGGCGTCGGGTAGAAGTCCTGCACCTGCTCCGGGGAGAGGTGGATCTGCTTCTCGTAGACGGCGAGTTCGACTGCGTCTTCGAGCGTCGCGCCCGGGTGGCTCGACATGAGGTACGGTACGAGGTACTGCCGGAGTCCCGCTTCCTCGGTCAGCTCCGCGAAGCGGCAGCGGAACTTTTCGTAAACGGCGTTGCCCGGCTTGCCCATGTGGGCGAGGACGTTCTCGGAGCAATGCTCCGGCGCGACTTTGAGCTGGCCGCTGACGTGATCGCACACAAGTTTTTTGAAAAAGTCTTCGCGCTTGTCCGCGAGCATATAGTCGAAGCGGATGCCCGAGCGGATGAACACCTTTTTGATGCCCGGCAGCGCCTCGACGGCTTCGAGCAGTTCGACGTAATCGCGCTCGTCGGCGTTGAGATTCGGGCACGGCTTCGGCACGAGGCATCGCCGGTCGGGGCAGACGCCGTATTTCAGCTGCTTTTCGCACGCGGGATGGCGGAAGTTCGCGGTCGGGCCGCCGACGTCGTGGATGTAACCCTTGAAATCGGGGAGCGTCGTCAGAAGGCGCGCTTCCTCGACGACGGACTGCGTACTGCGGGAGCGCACCGCGCGTCCCTGGTGATAGGCGAGGGCGCAGAAATTGCACCCGCCGAAGCAGCCGCGGTTGTGCGTGATCGAGAAGCGGACTTCCTGAATGGCGGGCACGCCGCCCATCGGCTCGTACATCGGGTGGTACGTCCGCATGAAGGGGATCGCGTAGAGCCGGTCGAGCTCTTCGCGGGAGAGCGGCGGCTGCGGCGGATTCTGCACAAGCATGCGGTCGTCGTAGTATTCGACGATGGCGCGGCCGTTTATCCCGTCGTTGTTGCGGTACTGCACGGCGAACGCCTCGGCGTAAAGCCGTTTGTCGGTCTTGAGCGCGTCGTAGTCGTATCCGACCGGCTCGCCGTCCTCGCCGTACCCGGCGGCGGGCTCGAAATGGAGCGGTTCCCCGCGGCGGCAGACGTAGGCCGTGCCGCGGACGTCGCGGATCTTCTTGACGGGGACGCCCTTTTTGAGCAGTTCCGCGATGCGGAGGATCGACTTTTCGCCCATGCCGTAGGAGAGAAGATCGGCGCGGGAGTCGAGCAGGATGCTGCGGCGTACCTTATCGTCCCAATAGTCGTAATGCGCGAAGCGGCGGAGCGATGCTTCGAGCCCGCCGATGATGATCGGGACGTCGCCGTACGCCTCGCGGATGCGGTTGCAGTAGACGATCGTCGCGCGGTCGGGACGCAGACCCGCCTTGCAGCCGGGCGAGTAAAAGTCCTCGTGCCGCGGGCGCTTGGCCGCGGTGTAGTGGGCGACCATGGAGTCGATGTTGCCCGCCGCGACGAGGAAGCCGAGACGCGGCTTGCCGAAACGTTTGAAATCGGTCGTATCGCGCCACGACGGCTGCGGGAGCATGACGACGCTGTATCCGGCGTCCTCGAGCATCCGTGAGATGATCGCGTGCCCGAACGACGGGTGATCGACGTAGGCGTCGCCGAAGACGTAAACGAAATCCGGCGTGTCCCAGCCGCGCGCGGCGGCTTCCTCAGGCGTTACCGGGAGAAAGGAATCGGCAAGTTTCATGGTTGGTTTAACCTCCGGGAGGGGATGCCTCGGGGGGCTTTTGCTGGGCGAGCGCAAAGTTTAATGCGTTCCCCATCTGCCACGCTCGCCTCAAAAATATTGCCGCAAGCGGCAATATTTCAGCGTTTGGTGCAAATCAAAGGCCCCCCGAAACCCCAAAATCCTCAAACAATTATTGCCATACCCCAAGCGACCTGCACCGACTGTA
>JAKSPV010000046.1 GCA_024404475.1 Clostridia bacterium
CTCCGCCGCAACCTCGAGGACTTCCGCGCGTTCGTCAAGGAACACAACATCTGAAGGAGAAAAAAACGATGGAAGACACACGGACAAAAATGCTGAATGATTTCTACAGTGCCATCGACGAAGATACCCGTCTGACGGGATCGCGCCACGGGCAGCTCGAATATGCCGTGACGATGGAATACGTCCACCGCTACGCCGGGAAAGGCGCAAAAATCCTCGAGATCGGTGCCGGAACGGGACGTTATTCGATCGCGCTTGCCAAAGAGGGCTTTGACGTCACCGCCGTCGAGCTCGTCGGGAGCAACCTCGACGTTTTGCGGCAGAACGCCGCCGGGATCCCGAACATCCGACCGATGCAGGGGGACGCGCTCGATCTCCGCGCGCTCTCGGACAGCACGTTTGACGTGACGCTCGTCTTCGGGCCGCTCTACCACCTCTACGAGCCGGCGGACGTACACCGCGCGATCGACGAAGCGATCCGCGTGACGAAGCCGGGCGGCGTTCTGCTCTTCGCGTTCCTCTCGGTCTACGCTGTCATGTTCGCCAACTATTTCGACGGCACGTGGCGCGCCGGCGAGGAGCTGAACTTCACCGCGGACTACCGCGTCCGGCACCTCGAAGGGCAGCTCTTCACGGGCTACGACATCGGGGAGTTCGAGCATCTCTTTGACGGGAAACCGATCGAGCATCTGACGACCGCCGGCGTTGACTGGCTGATCGAAGCGATCGAGCGCCGCCCCGACTTTGCGATCAAAGACGAGGACTTCGCGGGATTCGTCCGGTGGTATCTCGCCGCCGCGGAGAAGCGCGAGATGCTCGGCGCGAACAATCATCTGCTCTACATCTGCAGGAAAGCATAAAAAACGGCTGGCGCTTTCGCGCCAGCCGTTTTGCATTGTCAGTCTTTCTTTTCGGATTTCGGGCTCTTGACCGTCTGGAGCACGCCTTCGGCGAGCGCCGCGACGCCCTGGATCTCGGACGGGATGATGATCTTCGTCGCTCTGCCGTCTGCGGCGGCGGTAAACGCCTCCATCGCCTTGATCTTCAGCACGGCGTCGGACGGTGCGGCCTCGTTGATGAGCCGGATACCTTCTGCGGTAGCGGTCTGCACCTTGAGGATCGCCTCGGCTTCACCTTCCGCTTCGCGGATCGCTGCTTCGCGCTTTGCTTCGGCGGCGAGGATCGCGGCGGCCTTGTTCGCCTCTGCCTCGAGGATCATCGACTGCTTGTGACCTTCGGCCACGAGGATCGCGGAGTTCTTCTCACCTTCGGCGCGGGTGACGGCTTCGCGGCGTTCGCGCTCTGCCTTCATCTGCTTCTCCATGGCGATCTGGATCTCCTTCGGAGGCATGATGTTCTTCAGCTCGACGCGGTTGATCTTGATGCCCCACGGGTCGGTCGCCTTGTCGAGGATTGCGCACATCTTCGTGTTGATGATGTCGCGGGAGGTCAGCGTGTGGTCAAGTTCGAGTTCACCGATGATGTTGCGGAGCGTCGTGGCGGTCAGGTTGGCGATCGCCTCGATCGGGTTGGCAACACCGTAGGTGTAGAGTTTGCAGTCCGTGATCTGATAGAAGACGACGGTGTCGATCTGCATCTGGACGTTATCCTTCGTGATAACGGCCTGCGGCGGGAAGTCCGCGACCTGCTCCATGAGGAGCACGTCTTTGGCGATGCGGTTGACGAACGGCCACTTGAAGTGCAGGCCGGTCGACCAGGTGCACTTGTAGGTGCCGAGCCGCTCGACGACGAAGCCGTGTGCCTGCGGCACGATCTTGATGCAGCTGAGAAGAATGATCAGAACGATAACGACGGCGGCGATCAGAGCGACCGTGCCGGGCTCAACGGTCACAGCGGCGTCTTCCGCCGCGAACGCAGGGATCGCGAACATAACGGAGAGCAGCGCGGCCATGACGAGTGCAAGCCATTTCTTCATGTGTTTCATGGTAAATCTCCTTCTGAAATGTTGTGGTGGAACGGTGTTACGAAACTTTGCGGCAGATGAGATGCACGCCGCGGATCTCGACGATCTCAACGATCGACTCTTCGGGGATCGTGCCCCCGCCTTCACTGACGGCTGCCCAGGTCAAACCGCCGATCTGCACGCGGCCTGTCTCGGCAAGGTTGTTGATCTCCTCGATAACGACACACTGCTTGCCGACGAGAGCCGGTGCATTCGTCTTATTTTCGTTCCGACGGGCCGTAAGCTTCTTCCAGAACAGGATGAAGCAGAGGACTGCGACGACGGCAAATACGAGGATCTGACTCCACGAAGGCAATTTGAACGCCGCCATGATCGCGGCCGGGATCGCGCCGAGGGCGAACCAGATCGAAACGAGCGCCATCGTGGAAAGTTCCACGACGATCGCCAGTACAAAGATGATGCCCCAAGCGATCAGCCAAGTATTCATATTCGTTCTCCTTTCCCGCCGGCGTCCCCGGCGCATTCGATCTTACAAGTCTATTGTAGCAAAAACGTCGCCGCCGCGCAAGGGGTTTTTCCGCACGATACGGGGCACTTTCCGCAGTTTTTTCGCACGAACCGTCCTTTTTTCCGGAGAGGCAGCAAAAAAGCACCCCGCGGAGGGGTGCTTTTCATCTCTTACAAAAGGATCGCGCCGTGGGCGGCACATTCGCGGACGGTCTCCTCCGGCCACCACGAGGACTGCACCTCGCCGATGTGCGCCTTGCGGAGGAAGAACATGCAGAGCCGTGACTGCCCGATGCCGCCGCCGATCGTGTACGGCAGTTCTTCGTTCAGGATCGCCTTGTGGAACGGCAGCTCCGCGCGCTCCATGCAGCCGCGCTCCGCGAGCTGGCTGAGAAGCGCCTTGCGGTCCACGCGGATACCCATGCTCGACAGTTCGAACGCGTTGCCGAGTACCGGATAGTAAACGATGATATCGCCGTTCAGCGACCAGTCGTCATAGTCCGGCGCACGCCCGTCGTGGATCGTGCCGGAGGCGAGCTTGCCGCCGATCTGTTCGAGGAAGATCGCGCCGTACTTCTTCGCCGCGAGCGTCTCGCGCTCTTTCGGCGTCTTGCCGGGGTACATGTCTTCCAGCTGTTGCGTTGTGAGGAACGTGATCTCCTCCGGCAGAAACTTCTCGACGAAATTGTAGTCCTCGGCGATGTATTTTTCGGTGTGCTTGATCGCGTCGTAGATGCGGCTGACCGTCTTTTCGAGCGTCTCGCGCGTCCGGTCTTCGCGGCGGATGATCTTCTCCCAGTCCCACTGATCGACGAACATGGAGTGCATCGCGTCGAGGTCCTCGTCGCGGCGGATCGCGTTCATATCGGTGTAAAGTCCCTCGCCGGGCTCGAAACCGTACATGGCGAGCGCGTAGCGCTTCCATTTGGCAAGCGAGTGGACGATCTCGAACTGTTCTCCGGAGCGGAGATCGAACGAGACAGCGCGCTCGACGCCGTTCAAGGTGTCGTTCAGGCCGCTCGACGGCTGGAGATACAGCGGCGCGGAAACGCGGATCAGATTCAGCTCGATCGCCAAATCTCTTTCAAAAAAGTCTTTGATCTTCTTGATCGCCAGCTCGGTCTGGCGCAGGTTCAAATGCGGCTTGTAATCCTCGGGGATCGTGTACATTCCGCAGCCGCCTCCTCTCAAAAGAATGATTTATTATAGCACCGCCGCGCCGTACTGTCAAGCGATTTTTTCGGGGGACGGCGGGCGCACTTGACAGCGGCGTGAAACCGGTTTATAATGAAGGGGAAGAAACCAATGGAGGGATCCGTATGAAACTTTCCGGCAAAGCGATCATCCGCTTTCTGCTTTCGATCTTCTTTATCGGCTGGGGCGCCGTCTCCGTCGGACTGTTCGTGCTCGCGCTCCCCGGTGTGAGCGTCTACCAGATCGTTTCCGCGGTGCTCGGGCTTCTTCTCGTCGTCATCGGCGTCATGGCGATCATCCATAAAGCTGTGCCGCTCTGCCGGCTCTTCTGCGTGATCGTTTTCGTGCTCGCGGCACTCGCGTTCCTCGTCTCCGCCGTCATGCGCATCTTCTCCGCCGGCACGGCGATCTCGTTCGGCTCGCTTCTGACGGCGTTCCTCGCCGCACTCGAGCTTACGCTTCTCTGACTTCACCGAAAGGACGTTACCGAAATGAAAGTATCGACAAGAAACACACTGACACGGATCCTCATCAGCATCATTTACATCGTCTGGGCGCTGCGCGCACCGGCAGACGCCTATAACGCCGTGATCACGCTCAACTGGATGGGCATGCTCGTCGCCGCCGCGGAGCTCGTGATGCTCTTCGCCGGTCTCTTCGGGCTTTTCGGTTTCAGCCGCCCGACCTGCCGCGTGCTCGGCATCATCACGTTTCTCTGCTCCGTCGCGTCGCTCGTCTGGGCGATCCTCACCTCCGGCCTTGTCGGTTTTGACATTGATCTGCTCGTCACGGCGCTGCTCGGCTGGCTCTTCGTCCTCGCCGTGTAAACGAAACAGACCGCCGCTGCGAAAACACTTGCCCGATCGAATCGAAAAAAGCCCGCCATCCGGCGGGCTTTTTATATTCAACGACGTCCCGGCAAAGCGAAATTCATTCATCTATAGCTTCCCCGTGAATATGCACCCGGCATTCATCCGGACACGCAGCTTCAAAGCATTTTGCGCGCGAATTTCCGCAATCAAGCTCCGCTCCGTTTTTCAGTGCATATACCGAAGGGTAGATCGAATTCCACAATTCATGACACAAGGGCGGACAGAGATCGTCAACGATAAACGTATCGCCCTTTTTTACATATCCGCATCTGCATTTGCTTTCTGTTATTGTAAGTTTAACTTTACCCATCGTGCTTTTCACTCATCTGCAATATGAAATCATTTACCCGCCGCAAATTCCGATTTGGCTCTGCTTCTTCCCCGGCCTCTACTCCGCCTCGCGCGTTTTTATTTTCCGAGCTTCGCGGTCTTGTCGTAAGCCGCGGTGACGGCGGCTGCTGCCGCCGCACGGAAGCCGTGCTCTTCAAGCGCCAGAACGCCCTCGATCGTCGTGCCGCCGGGCGAGCAGACCTCGTCCTTGAGCTGTCCCGGGTGCTTCCCGCTGACCTTCATCATCGCCGCGCTGCCGTAGATCGTCTGCACCGCGTAGCGCATCGCCTTGTCGCGCGGCAGACCGCACCGAACGGCTCCGTCGGCGAGTGCCTCGGCAAACATATAGACGAACGCGGGCCCGCAGCCGGAAAGCGCCGCCGCCGCGTCGATCAGCTTCTCGTCGATCTTGTCCACCATGCCGGAGAACTGCATGAGGTCGAGGAACGCCGCCTCGTCGCCGGGCGTCACGTCCGAGCCGACCGAATAGAGAACGGTGCCCTCCTCCGCGGCGCAGGGCGTGTTCGGCATGATGCGGATGCACCGCCCCGTCTCGATCGCGTCGGCAATATCGGCGAGAGGCACGCCCGCGGCCATCGTCACGACGACGGTATCGTCGGTGATATAATCAGCCAGCGAGCGGGCGACGGACAAGATCACGTTCGGCTTGACCGCAAGGAACAGAAAATGCGACTCCCGGGCGATCGTGTACTGATCGGCCGCCTCGGCGCGCGGATGCGCCGCAAGGAAAGCGTCCGCTTTTGCGGCGCTTTTGTCACAGACGGCAAGATCGGGGGAGGACTTGTAGACCGCGCTTGCCAGCGCGCCGCCCATGTTGCCGACGCCAATGAAACCGGCTTCAAATCTCATTTTTTCTTCCAACCTTTCTGAAAATAGTCGGGAAAATTATCGGATATGCCCGTTGCCGACGACGACGTATTTGTACGTCGTCAGTTCACGGAGCCCCATCGGGCCGCGCGCGTGGAGCTTCTGCGTCGAGATACCCATCTCGCAGCCGAGCCCGAACTCGCCGCCGTCGGTGAAACGCGTGGACGCGTTGACGTAGACCGCCGCGCTGTCCACGGCCGCGGTGAAATACGCCGCCGCCTCGCCGTCCTCGGTCACGATCGCCTCGCTGTGCCCCGTCGAATGGCGTGCAATGTGTTCCGTCGCCGCTCTGACGCCGGACACGGCGGCAACTGCCATTTTGTAGTCGAGGAATTCCGTGTCGAAATCGGTCTCCGACGCGGGAACGCCCCGCTTTGAGAGCGCAAGGCACCGCTCGTCCATGCGGAGCTCGACCGGCGGCTCATGCGCTGTGAGCCGTTCTTCAAGGAGCGGCAGGAAAGTATCAACGATCTTCTCGTCGATGAGGCAGACCTCGGCGGCGTTGCAGACGGACGGGCGGCTCGTCTTCGCGTTCTCCACGATCGACAGCGCCTTGTCGAAGTCCGCGGCGCCGTCCACGTAGATGTGGCAAATGCCGGTGCCCGTTTCGATGCACGGCACGGTGGCGTTCTCGACGCACGCACGGATGAGACCGCGCCCGCCGCGCGGGATCAGAAGATCAATATAGCCGACGCCGCGCATCAGTTCGTTCGCGCTCTCGCGCGAGGTGTCCTCGACGAGGAGGACGGCGTCCTCCGGCAGCCCCGCGGCGCGAAGCCCCGTTTGCAGCGCTTTCGTGATCGCGGCGGCACTTTCGTGCGCCTCTTTCCCCGAGCGGAGAATGGCGGCGTTGCCGCTCTTGATCGCCAGCGCAGCGGCGTCTGACGTGACGTTCGGACGGCTCTCGTAGATGATCGCCACGACGCCGAGCGGCACGGAAATTTTCCTGATGGAAAGCCCGTCTTCTCTCACGTGCTCGTCGAGCACACGGCCGACGGGATCGGGCAGCATCACGACGTCGCGGATGCCGTTTGCCATCGCGGTGATACGCGCCGCGGTGAGCGTCAGCCGGTCGAGCATGACATCCGAGACGGTGCCTTTCGCTTTTTTGACGTCGTTTTCGTTCGCGCGGAGGATCGCCGGGGTGCTGACCTCGAGCGAGTCCGCCATGGCGAGCAGCGCGCAGTTTTTGACGTCGCCGGACGCGGCGGCGACGGCGCGGGACGCTTCCCTCGCCCGCCGCATGATTTCAAGTGTCGTCATGAGAGCCGCCCCCGTCAGCCGTTCTTCCGGCCGATGAATTTCGTGCCGGTGAACGTGCCGTCGAGAATATCGTAAAGGATCGCGGGATCCTTGCCGTTGGCGATCACCATATCGCACCCGGCGCCCGTCGCGATCTTCGCGGCCTCGAGCTTCGTGATCATGCCGCCGGTGCCGACGGCGGAGCCGCGGCCGCCCGCGAGGGCTTCGATCTCAGGCGTGACGCGCTCGACGACGGAGATCAGCTCAGCCGTGGGATCGGTGCGCGGATCGGCCGAATAAAGCCCGTCGATGTCGGAGAGGAGCACGAGCAGATCGGCGCCGACGCTTTCCGCGACGATCGCGGCGAGCGTGTCGTTGTCGCCGATCGTCAGTTCCTTCGTCGCAACGGTGTCGTTCTCGTTGATGATCGGAATGACGCCGAGTTCGAGCAGTTTTCCGAGCGTGCCGATAAAGTTCGCGTGCTGCGCCTCGTCGGTGAGGTTCGCCGCCGTCAGAAGCATCTGCGCGACGGTGTGGTTGTATTCGCCGAACAGCCGGTCATAGGTGTACATCAGCTCACACTGACCGACGGCGGCCGCCGCCTGCTTCATCGTCGTTTCGGTCGGGCGCTCTTTCAGAAAGAGCTTGCCCATGCCCATGCCGACAGCGCCGGAGGAGACGATGATGACCTCTTCTCCGGAATTCTTGATGTCGCTGACGACCTTGCAGAATTTTTCGATATGCCGGACGTTCACATGGCCGGTCGAATACGCCAGCGTGGACGTGCCGATCTTGATCACGATTCTCATAAAAGGACTCCTTTACTGCCCTTCGCTTATGCGGCGGTAAGTTTCAAAACGGTAGCGCATGTCGCTCGGCGTGTCCGTCTCCGGGTCGGCACAGCACCACTCGCCCGTCTGTACCCGCTCCCACGCGGGATCCGCGTCGAGGTCCGGGAAGAACGCATCGCTGACGAACGTCTTGTCGAACCGCGTGACGAACGCCTCGGTACAATACGGCAGAAGTTCGGCGTACACGCTCGCGCCGCCGATCACGACAGCGTCTTCGGTGTCCCCGCTGAGGAGATCAAGCAGTTCCGGCACGCCGCGGACGACCTCGGCGCCCGGCACGACGAAGCCGGGCCGGCGGCTGAGGATGATGTTCCGGCGTTTCGGCAGGGGATTCCCGCCCGGGAACGTCGCAAGCGTTTTCGAGCCGAGGATGACCGTCTTCCCCGCGGTCAGAGCGCGGAAGTTCTTCATATCCGCGCGGACGTGCGCGAGAAGCGCACCGGCGTTGCCGATGCCCCAGGCGTTATCGACTGCTACAACAAGCTGCATGGCTGATTCCTTCTTTCTGAAAACTCACACCGCGACCGGGAATTTCGGGATCTTCTCGCCGTGCTGGTAATTCTCCACGGTGAAGCTGTCGGGTGTGAAAGCGTAAAAGTCCGTGATCGACGGATCGAGCGTCACCTTCGGCGCCGGGTACGGCGTCCGGGAGATGAGCTCCTCGACGATCGGGATATGTCTGTCGTAAATGTGCGCGTCGGCGATGACGTGGACGAACTCGCCCGGCTGAAGCCCGGCGCACTGCGCCAGCATCAGCACAAGCGCGGCATACTGCGCCACGTTCCACGCGTTCGCCGCGAGCATATCCTGCGAGCGCTGATTGAGGATCGCGCAGAGTTTCCCGTCCACGACGTTGAACGTCATGCTGTACGCGCAGGGGTAGAGATTCATCTCGTGCAGGTCGGCGAAATTATAGATGTTCGTCATGATCCGGCGTGAGCAGGGGTTGTTTTTGAGGTCGTAGAGCACGCGATCGACCTGGTCGAACATGCCCTCGCGGTACTCGTGCTTGACGCCGAGCTGATAGCCGTACGCCTTGCCGATCGAGCCGTCCGCGTCTGCCCAGCTGTCCCAGATGTGCAGGCCGAGGTCGTTCACGTTATTCGATTTCTTCTGCCAGATCCAGAGCACTTCCTGCACGCAGCTTTTCAGGTTGATCGGGCGGATCGTGAGCAGCGGGAACTCCTCCGAAAGATCGTAGCGGTTGACGACGCAGAAACGCTTTTTCGTATAGGCGATCTCGCCGTCGTCCCAGTGCGGGCGCACGCGCTCGTCGCGCACCCAGCTGCCCTCCTCGAGAATGGAACGGCAGGTGTTGATAAAGGCAATATCGGCAGAACTCATGGCAGCGTCTCCTTCGAGAAACAATATTTCAATTTATTGTAGCATATCATCAAAAAAAGCGCAAGGGCACGGCAAAATTTCTGCCGTGTCTCTGCACTTTTTTCATCAATAATCAGCCATTGTCCGAGCGTGCGCGGCACGAAAAGACGATCGCCGCGAGAAGATACACGCCCGCCGTCCAGGCGAGAACGGTCAGGGCAGGCGCGAGCGCCTCCGCCCACGTGAACGTCCCGCCGAGGATCATCCGCGAAAGGCGCACCGCGGGATAGAACGGCATGACGCAGCACACCGTTTTGAGAAAGCCGGTCAGCGTCTCGACCGGGAGCCACGCGCCGCTGAGGAAGCCGCCCGCGGAGATCACGATCGAGGAAAGTCCCGGCGCGCTCTGCGCGCTGAGCGCCGTGCCGAACAGGATGCCGAAGCCGATCATGAGCAGCAC
>JAKSPV010000047.1 GCA_024404475.1 Clostridia bacterium
AAATGAAGGGCTGCACGAGCGGGTGCGACGGCTACGCCCCCGACACCGTCTGCATCGGCGGCGGCACGCCGACCGCGCTCCCGCGGCGGGAACTGCTGCGCCTGCTTTTTGCCGTTCGCCGCACGTTCCGGCTGACGAAGGGGTGCGAGTTCACCGTCGAGGCCAACCCGGCGACGGTGACACTTCCGACGCTCATTTTCATGCGGCTCCTCGGCGTCAACCGGCTGAGCTTCGGCCTGCAAAGCGCCGACAACGCCGAGCTCCGGATGCTCTCCCGTGCGCACGCCCGCGAGGGCTATGAGGAAAGTGTCCGGCTCGCGCGCCGCTCCGGATTCAAAAACATCAACGTGGATATCATGTTCGGCTTGCCCGGACAGACGTGGGAAAAGCTCCGCCGGACGATCGAGTACGCCGCGTCCCTCGGACCGGAGCACATCTCGCTCTACGACCTGCGCGTCGAGCCGAACACGCCGTTCGGCAAACTGCAGAGCGCAGGACAGCTCTCGCTCCCGAGCGAGGAGGCGGAGGCAGACATGTACCTCGCCGCAGTCGGGCTCCTTGCCGCACGCGGCTTCGCCCAGTACGAGATCAGCAACTTCGCCCGCCGCGGCTATATGTGCCGGCACAACCTCAAATACTGGAACTGCGACGAGTACCTCGGCTTCGGGCCGGCGGCGCACTCGTTCTTCGGCGGCAGCCGCTTCTCGTTCGTGCCGGACGTGAATACCTACATCCGGGGCACGCTCCCGATGGACTCCCGCGTCCGGATCACGGCGTCGTGCGACGAGGTCGGCGAGAGGCAGAGAATGGGCGAATACGTCATGCTCCGGCTCCGGCTGACGGCCGGCATCGAGGAACGCGAGTTCCGTCGGCGCTTCGGCGCGGAATTTTACGAAATGTACGGCAAGAAGCTTGAAAAATACCTCCGCGGCGGGTTCGTCACCTCGTCCGGCGGACGCTGGGCGCTGACGCCCCGCGGCTTCTTCGTCAGCAATTACATCCTGTCTGATATCCTCGAATTCGCCGACCTCGGCGAACTCGGATTCGACGGCTCTCACTGAGATCAAAATACGTTCAAGGCATCACACGATGCCGATGGAGGAAACGATGACATACGACAAATTCCACTTCCAGACAGCGGCGGAACTGCAGGCGCGCGCCGAGGAGCTCGGCGGCTACCTGCCCGCTTCCGATCACCCGGCGGAAACGCTCGGCCGCGCCGTCCCCGTCCGCGGGACGAACGCCGTGGCGAAGAACGCTCTGGCGATCCACCCGATGGAGGGCTTCGACAGCGCCGAGGACGGCGGCCCCGGTGAACTGACTTTCCGCCGCTACGACCGGTTTTCGTCCGGCGGCGCAGGCCTTTTCTGGTTCGAGGCAACGGCGATTCTGCCGGAGGCACGCTCCAACGCGCGCCAGCTCTATATCTGCCCCGAAAACCTCGACGGCTACAAGCGTATCGCCGAGATGATGCACAAGAACTCCGACGGCGCGCCCGTCATTATGCAGCTCACGCACTCCGGCCGCTTCTCGCGCCCGACGAACGTGCCCGCGCCGCTGATCTCGTATCACAACCCCGTGATGAACGAGAAGTTCAACATCGACCCGTCCTATCCTGTCCTCAGCGACGACTACCTCGCCGCTCTGCCGGAGCTCTTCGGCAAGGCGACCGCGCTCGCCAAGGAAGCCGGCTTTGACGGCGTTGACATCAAGGCGTGCCACCGCTATCTGCTGAGCGAGCTGCTCTCCGCCTACACGAGAGAGAACAGTCTCTACGGCGGCTCGTTCGAGAACCGGATGCGGCTGTATTTCGACGCCGTCCGCGCGGCTGCGGCGTACAAGACCGACGACTTCCTTGTTGCCACCCGCTTCGGCGCGTGGGACGTTCTGCCGTTCCCGTGGGGCTTTGGCGGCGACAAGGAAGATTACCTCAAACCCGACTTCACGGAAGCGCAGGCCGTGCTCTCGACGCTCTCCGAACTCGGCGTCCGCCTCGTGAACATCACGATGGGCTCGCCGTACGTCAACCCGCACGTCAACCGTCCGTACGACCTCGGCGGCTACAACCCGCCGGAGCATCCGCTGACCGGCGTCATGCGTATGATAAACGGCACGGCGGAACTCAAAAAGGCGCACCCCGAGATGACGTTCATCGGCACGGGCTACACCTACCTCCGCCAGCTCGCACCCGCTGTCGCGGCAGGTGCCGTGGAACAGGGCATGATCGACCTCGCCGGCTTCGGTCGGACGGCGTTCGCTTACCCGACGTTCGCGCGCGACGCGCTGGAAGACGGCATGAAGAAAGAAAAATGCTGCATCACCTGCGGCAAATGCACGGAGCTGATGCGTGCGTTCACGACGACGGGCTGCGTCGTCCGCGACGCCGAAATGTACGCGCCGATCTACAAAGCGGCGATGGAAAAGAAATGAGGACCTGAAAATGAGAACAGCGATCGTTACCGGCGCGGCGAGAGGCATCGGCCGCGGCATTTCGCTCGGACTTGCGAAGGACGGCTACGTGGTAGCCGCCGTCGGCACGCGTTCTGCCGACGATCCCGGCGTCAAGGCGTATATTGAAGAACTGAAAGCGATCTCTCCCGACTCCTTCTATCTTTCGGCGGATATTTCCAAAGAGGACGGACGCGAGAAGATCGTCACGGAGTCGTTCGCACGGCTCGGCGAGGTGGACGTGCTCGTGAACAACGCGGGCGTCGCACCGAAGGTACGCGCCGATCTGCTCGAAATGAGCGAGGAGAGCTTTGACTACGTGCTCGGCGTCAACCTGCGCGGGACGTTCTTCCTGACGCAGCGCGTCGCGCAGGAGATGGTGAAGCAGAAGACGGACGCGTTCCGCGCGATCGTGTTCACGACGTCGATCTCGGCGGACGTATCGAGCATCAACCGCGGGGAATACTGCATGTCGAAAGCCGGCCTCGGCATGGCGGTGAAGCTTTACGCGCACCGGCTGGCGTCCGAGGGGATCAACGTCTACGCGGTGCGTCCGGGCATTATTGCGACGGATATGACGGCAGGCGTGCACGAGAAGTATCAGAACATGATTGACGGCGGTCTTCTGCCGATCGCGCGGATGGGTGAGCCGGAGGACGTGGCGGCGGCGGTCTGCGCGCTTGCGGACGGTGCGCTGCGTTATTCGACCGGCGAGGAGATCAACGTGGACGGCGGCTTCATGCTGCGCCGGTTGTGAAAGGAGCATCCGATGCTGTTTGAAAAGAAAAAGACCGTCGTTTTGACGGTCGGCGGGATGATGTGCCAGCACTGCGCCGGGCGCGTGAAAGAGGCGCTTGAAAAGGTCGCGGGCGTGAAGTCCGCGGTGGTCGATCTCGACGCCGGCACGGCGACGGTCGTCTGCAAGGAATCCGCTGACGAGGCGGCGATGCGTGCCGCGGTCGTCGAGGCCGGGTTTGCGGTGGTGTAAAACAACGCGGGGGACTTTTGCAAAAGCCCCCCACACCCCGAAAAACTTGAAATGATCGAACGAAAAGCCGGGTTCCGAGGAACTCGGCTTTTTGTTATCCCCGAAAAAATCGTCTTGCAATCCCGCGGGGATTCATATATAATATAAGTTGACAAATTGTGACATAAAGACCGCGCCGGACGGCTTTTTCCCCGGCGCGGCATACGAAATTCAGAACGCATGAGGAGACGCGTGCCATGAGCGAAGAGATCTTCAGAAAGAAATCTTTGGACAAAGTGAAATCTCCCGAGACGCTCGACGACTACATCCGGGTGTCCAATCCCGGCGTGTGGCTTTTGCTTGTCAGCGTGATCGTCCTGCTCGCGGGCGCCGCCGTCTGGGGCTTCTTCGGGCAGATCGAGACGACCGTCCGGGCGACCGTGACCGTCGAGGACGGCACGGCGACCGGCTTTATCGCCGACGAAGAGATCAGTGCCGGAATGACCGTTCGCCTCTCGGGCTGCGAATACGCAGTCGCGTCTGCGTCGTCCGGCGGGGAAACGGGACGCCTCTTCTGCACGTTCACGTTTGCGGCACCGCTTCCCGACGGCACGTATGAAGCCGAGATCGTTACGGGCAGCGTCCGTCCGCTCTCCTTCGTCTTCAACTGAGGTGTTCCATGGCCGATAAGATCAGAAAGCCGACCGTGAAAGGCGTCGCCAGGGTGCCTGTCGTCATGCAGCTCGAAGCACTCGAGTGCGGCGCGGCGTGCCTGTGCATGGTGCTGGCATATTATAACAAATGGGTCCCGCTCGAGCAGGTGCGCGAGGACTGCGGCGTATCACGCGACGGTTCCAATGCGCGGAACATCCTCCGCGCCGCGCGTTTTTACGGACTGGAAGCGAAGGGCTACCGCTACGAGCCTGAGTCGCTGAAGAAAAACGGCACGTTCCCGTGCATCATCCATTGGAATTTCAATCATTTCGTCGTGCTTAACGGCTTCCGCGGCGGCAGGGCCTACCTGAACGACCCGGCGAAGGGCACGTACAGCGTCTCCATGGAGACGTTCGACGAATCGTTCACCGGCGTCTGCCTCGCGTTTGCACCGACGGACGCGTTCGTTCCCTCCGGCAAGCCGAAAAGCACGCTCTCCTTCGCCGCGAAGCGGCTCCGGGGCACGGGCGCGGCGATCGCGTTCACGGTCTGCACCGGGATCATTGCGGCGTTCATGGGCTTCGTCCGGCCCGCGTTCTCGCGCGTGTTCCTCGACCGGCTCCTCACCAGGGAGAGCCCCTCGTGGGTGACGCCCTTTTTGCTCATCCTTGCGGCGTTCAACCTCGTTGAGATCGTGATGTCCGCCGCCCGGGCGATCTTCTCGCTCCGCATCGGCGGCAAGATGGCCGCCGTCGGCAATGCTTCTTATATGTGGAAGATCCTCCGGCTGCCGATCCGCTTCTTCTCGCAGCGCATGGCGGGCGACATCCAGGGGCGGCAGGCCGCCAACGCTTCGATCGCCGGCACGCTTATCAACACCTTCGCGCCGCTTCTTCTAAACGCGGTGATGATGGTGTTCTACCTCGTCGTCATGCTCCGGTACAGCGTCGTTCTGAGCGTGATCGGCCTCGCGTCGCTGACCGTCAACGCTGTCGTTTCGCGGTACATATCGAAAAAGCGCATCAACATCACCCGCGTGGCGGCGCGCGACAGCGCGAAGCTCGCCTCCGCGACCGTTTCCGGCATCGAGATGATCGAGACGATCAAGGCCGCCGGCGCCGAGAGCGGCTACTTCAAAAAGTGGTCGGGCTATCAGGCGGGCGTCAACACGCAGGAAGTGAAATTCCTGAAACTGGACCAGTACCTCGGCATGATCCCGCAGCTCGTCTCCGCTTTGGCGAACGACGTCGTTTTGTTCCTCGGCGTCTACCTCGCCATGACGGGAGCGTTCACCGTCGGCATGATCATGGCGTTCCAGGGCTTCCTCGCGTCGTTCATGGCGCCGGCTCTGACGCTCGTTTCCGCCGGGCAGACGCTGCAGGAGATGCGCACGCAGATGGAGCGTGTCGATGACGTCATGGAATACCCGACGGACGACGTCTTCGACGAGAGCGCGTCTGACGGGCAGGCGAAACTCTCCGGGAGAATTGAACTCAAAAACGTCACGTTCGGCTACTCGCCGCTCGCCGAGCCCCTTATCCGGGATTTCAGCATGACGGTCGAGCCCGGGCAGAGCGTCGCCGTCGTCGGCGCCTCCGGCTGCGGTAAATCCACTGTCGCAAAGCTGATTGCCGGGCTCTACGAGCCGTGGAGCGGCGAGATCCTCTTCGACGGCAAGCCGATGCGCGAGATCCCGAAGAACGTCTTCCGCAGCTCCGTCGCGGTCGTCGATCAGGAGATCATCCTCTTCGAGGACACGGTCGCCGCCAACATCAAGATGTGGGACGACAGCATCGAGGACTTCGAAATGATCCTCGCCGCGCACGACGCGCAGATCCACGAGGACATCATGCAGCGGCCGGGCGGTTATCAGCACCGGCTGATCGAGGGTGGCAGAGACTTTTCCGGCGGCCAGCGGCAGCGCATGGAGATCGCACGGGCGCTCGCGCAGGACCCGACGGCCGTGATCCTCGACGAGGCGACGAGCGCGCTCGACTCGAAAACGGAATACGAAGTCGTCAAAGCGGTCCGGGCACGCGGGATCACGACCGTTGTCGTCGCGCATCGGCTCTCTACGATCCGCTCCGCGGATGCGATCATCGTCATGGAAAACGGCGCGATCAAGGCCGTCGGCACGCACGGGGAACTGATGGAGACCTGTGCGGCCTACCGCGACCTTGTCAGCGCGGAGTAAGGAGGTGTCCGCCGTATGAGTTGGTTTGAAGAACAGCTGCAAAGCCGGGAGGCGTCCGACAACGCGGATTTCGCGGACGCCATCGACTCCATCGCGGGTGCCGTCATGGGCACGCGCCTCAGAGAGGCGCTCGGCCGCGAGGAGATCGCCGGTTCCGCAATCGACGAGATCCTCCGCTTTTATCATCTGAAACCGAAAAACGACGCGCTCCCGCCGAAGATCACCTCGGTGGAGACGCAGATCGAATACCGCATGCGCCCCTACGGCATCCGTAGCCGCACCGTCACCCTGGAGCGCGGCTGGTACCGCCACGCGGTCGGCGCCATGCTCGGCACGCTCCGCGAGGACGGCTCCGCCGTCGCGCTGCTTCCCGGAAAGTTCTCGGGCTACACGCTCGTCAACGTCAAAACGGGCGAGCGCGTCCGCCTTTCCCGGAAGACCGAAAAACTGATCGACCGCGAGGCGGTCTGCTTCTACGAGCCGCTCCCGCAGCGCTCGCTGACCACCGTCGATCTGCTCCGCTTCATGGTCGGGCAGCTCAGCGTCTCGGACGTCGCACTGTACCTTGTCCTTATGGCGCTGACGGCGCTGCTCGGACTCCTCGCCCCGCTCTTCACGCGGTGGCTGTTCAGCGACGTTCTTGCGTCCGGCGACGTCCTGGTGCTGCTCTCGCTCGCCGTTTTCATGGTCTGCTTCTCCGTCTGCCGGCTGACGTTCGGCGCGTTCCGCGCACTTATTGACGCCCGCATCGGAACGAAACAGAATCTGGCGGTGCAGGCCGCGGTCATGAACCGCATCATGAGTCTCCCGCCGGCGTTCTTCCGGCAGTATTCCGCCGGCGAGCTTTCGCAGCGCGCCGCTTACGTCCGCTCGCTCTGCTCGACGCTGTTCTCGGCGGTCGGCATGACGGGGCTTTCCTCGCTCTTCTCGCTGATCTACATCGGAGAGATCTTCGTCTTCGCACCGTCGCTCGTCGTGCCGGCGCTTCTCATCACGGCGGCGACCGTCGTCTTTTCGCTCGTCGTGACCTTCGCGCAGATCCGCGTCACGCGGGAGAAGATGGGGGTCGCCGCGAAGACGAGCGGCCTCAGCTACGCGACGGTCACGGGCATCCAGAAGATCAAGCTCGCGGGCGCGGAGAAACGGATGTTCGCCCGCTGGGCGCGGCAGTACGCGAAGGAAGCGTCGCTCGAATACAACCCGCCGATGCTTCTGAAACTGAGCGGGACGGTCTCGCTTGCCCTGTCGCTCATCGGCACGCTCGTCCTCTACGCCGCGGCGATCAAAAGCGGCGTCGGCGTCGCCGACTACTACGCGTTCAGCACCGCCTACGGCATGGTCTCCTCGGCGTTTCTGTCCGTTGCCGGGGTCGCCGTCACGGTCGCCAACATCCGGCCGACGCTGGAAATGGCGAAGCCGATCCTTGAAGCCGTCCCGGAAACGCACGACGGCAAGGAGAACGTCGCGGCGCTCCGCGGCGGGATCGAACTTTCGCACGTGTCGTTCCGTTACGACGAGGCGATGCCGAACGTACTCGACGACTTCTCGCTCGAGGTGAAATCGGGCGAATATCTGGCCGTCGTCGGCCCGACCGGCTGCGGCAAATCGACGCTCGTGCGGCTGCTGCTCGGCTTCGAGAAGCCGCAGCGCGGCAGTATCTTCTTTGACAAAAAGGACATCTCCGGGCTGGACCCGGAATCGCTCCGGCGCAGCGTCGGCGTCGTCATGCAGGACGGCCGGCTGTTCCTCGGCGACATTTACTCGAACATCGTCATCACCGCGCCGGAACTCGGACTCGACGCGGCGTGGGAGGCGGCGGAGATCGCCTCCGTCGCGGACGATATCCGCGCGATGCCGATGGGGATGCACACCGTGATCTCGGAAGGACAGGGCGGCATCTCCGGCGGGCAGAAGCAGCGGCTCATGATCGCGCGGGCGGTCGCTCCGCGCCCGAAGATCCTCATCTTCGACGAGGCGACGAGCGCGCTCGACAACATCACCCAGCGCAAGGTCACGGAGGCGATCGACGCTATGGGATGCACGAGGATCGTCATCGCGCACCGGCTGTCCACGATCCGGCACGCCGACCGCATCATTTATCTCGACGGCGGCAAGATCGCCGAAGAAGGAACGTACGAAGAGCTGATCGCCCGGGGCGGGCTCTTCGCGAAGCTCGTCGAGCGCCAGATGCCCGACAGGGAGGAGGAGTGACGCATGGTCACAGATACGCGAAAAGAAGAGATCTACCGGGAATATTATAAAAAAGTCTACGGGTACATCCTCTCGAAGATCAACAACGCGACGAACGCGGAGGATCTGACGGCAGACGTGTTCCTCAAGGTCTTCGAGAAGATCGACACCTTCGACGAAACGAAGGCGTCGGTTTCGACGTGGATCTACACGATCACGAAAAACACGCTGATCGATTACTACCGCACGCGCCGGACGTTCGACGAGGTCCCCGAAACGGAAGAGGACGGCTCGTCCGTCGAGGACGAGGTGTGCAACTCGGAAATGCTGGAACTTCTGGCGCGCGGGCTCGAAGCGCTTGACGAGCGGGAGCGGGAGATCGTCGTCCTCCGCTATTCCTCTGGCAAGACGCTCCGCGAGATCGCCGCGCAGATGGGCATTTCGTACGCCTACGTGAAGATTTTGCAGAACAAAGCGTTCGCGCACCTGCGCGTTTACCTCGGCGGATAAAAAATGAAAAATTCAGTAGCCACTTTTTTGTCCGCGTCGTATAAACAGGTGTAAACAAAGTCAAGGAGGCGAAAACAATGTCGCACGATTATGAACTGAACGAAAACGAACTGGAAAAGGTGTCCGGCGGCGCCTGGGAGCCCATCGGCGGGATCTGCGGAGAGAACTCCGGCGGGATCATCGATTATTCTTCCTCCGGCGATATAAACAACACCTGCAATGCTGGAGACGTTTCCGGCTCGCCTTCCGATGCCGCTGTCGGCGGTATCGTCGGCCGGAACGGCTGATCCGGGAAAGAAAGGGGAAAGCAGACGATGGATAAGAAACTGAAAGCGCTGTTTGATTATCAGCGGTTTGAAAAGAACGAACATCTCGAACGCGTGATCCGCGGGACGGAAGCCGGCTGCGAGTTGTCCGACGACTCCCTCGCCATGGTCGCCGCGGCGGGCGAATTCCTGTCTCCCGCACGGAAAGATGACGCGGAGCAGCGCATCAGAGAAGAACTCGTCATCCTTCCCGATAAAGAGGACTGGCAGATACTGGACAAGAACGGCCCGGAACAGCTGACGGTCAAGGATGCCGGAACCTATTCGGTCGAGTACGCCACCATCTCG
>JAKSPV010000048.1 GCA_024404475.1 Clostridia bacterium
TTCTCGGATCGTTCGCCCGCGTTTGTTCCGGCACCGGCGACCGTTATACGCCCTACCATCTGCCGCACCGTACCGAGGTGGCCGGATTCATGTCCATTCTTCACGGCGATGACCGTATCTACAACAATCTGTTCGTCCAGGCACAGCCCGTCACCGATCCTGAACGCTCTCCCGAATCCGAGGTGTATGAGCGCGTGGGCACCGCACCGTTTGATATCTTTCCTCGCTACGAAGACTGGATAAAGCCGTTCGTGGGAGAGTGGGAGGACGTGCGGCGTGATTTTCCGGCGCACCACACGGACAAGCTCCCGGTCTGGATCGGCGGCAACGCTTATTTCTCCGGCGCTGCCAAAGCGGCTCGCGAAGCAAACGGAAAAGTATGCGGGAATGTGTCCGTCCGCATCTGTGAAACGGACGGCAAGCTGACGCTGGAGACCGCCCTCTACGACGCGCTGGAGGATTTCCGCGTGCCCGCTGTCACCAGCGACGTTTTGGGACGGGCGTTTGAGCCGGAACAGCGGTTTGAAAACCCCGACGGGAGCGATCTTTCGCTGGCAGGCGACTTTTACTTTTATGCCGACGCGCCGGCGGACGAAAGTCGTGACGTGCTTCCCGGCCCGTTTGCTGAGGCGGTACGGAGCGTCTGTATCTCTTGACAAGAAACTATCCCTGAAAAAACAGAAAGAGCCCGGCGGGTACTCCCCGCCGGGCTCTTTTTTCATCACGACATTCTCACAGCCGCGCAATCGGGAAACACATACTGTTCTTTCCCGACACGGGATCGGTGAAGTCCTGCACGGCGCCCGCAAGCGAAAAGCCGTGCTCCGAGAGATACCGGAGCCCTGCGACAAAGGTATCGCCTCCGCTTGCGGAAACACAGACGAAACGAAAGCCGGGAATATTCCACTTTGTCCAACCGGTCGGGGCTTCGGCATCGCTTCGGCACTCGACACCCGCGAGGTATAGCCCTTCGGTGAAGTTCTTCTCCCACGGTCGGAACGAGCGCGAAAAATCGGTCATGGCACCCCAGAAGCCGAGCGGTGTACCGTCGGCGGTGCGTGCAGCAAGGGGTGCGACCTCGTCAAAATGCGCGTTCGCATCGCGCCACAGCGCTTCGATGAAGCCCGGCCCGTCTTTTGTCGAGCCCTCTTTGCCGATGACGGCAAACGGCTCTTTTTCGATGATTTCGATGTCCATGATCACGTCACTCCGCGTCCTCGTCCATCGCCTCGACGAGGAACGAGACGGGACGGAAGCCGTCGTTGCACGAGATCATCGCGGACTTCGGATCTTTCATCCAGCCGTCGTAAAAATCCCCGCCGCCGTGGGAAAGAGCGAGAACGAACGGAGAGAGCGAATCCCACGCGCTCTGGCAGAAACCCTCCGGCTTCTCCCAACCGTTCGCGATGAACGTCTCACCGACCTTCATGCCGCACGCGTGGCTGATCGGGTTTTCATACTGCGCGATGAGGTCGTCATAGTGCGCCGTCCGCATCACGGTGATCTTACATTTCTTCATTATTATCTCGCATCAGCGGCGCTTTTTGCGGCGCTTCTGCCCTTTCTTTTTCTCGGTTTCTGCTTTGGCGGCGCGGCGTTTCCGGACGGCGGAGCAGACGAGCAAAACGGCGGCGGTGATGACCGCGGCGGCGCCGGCGGCGATCAGAACGTACCAACCGGCGGCAAGGCCGGTCTTCTCTTCCGGGAAGAGGTCGGCATAGAGGAGCTTTTCGCCCGTTTTCCAGTCGGTGATCTCAGCGTTTTCGAGAAGATATTTTTCGACTTTATCGCGCAGGAGCGTTTCGGCGATCTCGGATTTCTCGTAGATCAGCTCAAGCACCTCGACGCTCGTCAGTTCGAGCGATTCCGCGTAAGCGGCGGCGCCCGCCTTGTATTCCTTTTCGAAGAGCGTGATGCCGTATTTCCGCGCCAGGGCGACGGTCAGCATGGAGTCGCGCAGTTTTTCTTCCACTTTTTCGCGGAGGTACGCTTTGAATGACGCCTCGTCTTCGTAGCCGATCGAGACGCAGTATTCCGCGAGCGTCATGCCGGCTCTCTCCGCGGAGATCTCGTAGAGCGAGATTGCGTCCTCGTACTGCGTGTTCAGTTCTTCCTCCGGGTAGCCGTGCACAACGGCGCCGTCCGCGGCGGCCGTCCATGCCGAGGCGAGAAGCTGGTCATAGAGCTGCTCCCGCTGGGTGTCGAGAAGCGCCTCGCGGATCGCCGCTTCCAGCTCGGCGGTCGTTTTATAGTCGGAGATCTTCTGCACGTTCTCGTCGTCGTACGGACGGAACGACTGCTCGTCGAGTTCCTCGACGGTCACGTGGAACGAGGCGGTCTTGCCGGAGTAGGAGACGTTCGCTTTGTAGGGATCGGGGAGCGTCACGTTCACGAAGAACGAGTCGCCTTCATGCGTTCCGTAGAGTGCCTTTTCGATCTCGGGCAGCATGGCACCGCTGCCGAGGACGGTAGCGGCCTCGGTCTCGCTCATCTCACTGATCAACTTGCCGTCGATCCGGCATTCGTAAGTGAGGATGAGGTAGTCCATATCGCCGGCGCCGCGGTCTGTCACCGCTTTCAGTTCCGAGTAACGGGAACGGATCAGCAGCACCTGCTGTTCAACGTCGGCGTCGGTGACCTCGTTTTTCCAGCCGCGGACCGTCACGGGGCCGTCGGCCGGCTCGATATACTGCGAAAGGTCATACGGATAGAGGTCCGCCGTCGAATCGGCGGCTGCGGCGCAGCCGGTGAGCAAAAGAAGTGCCATGAGGCAGGCAAAAAAACGTTTCATACGGTTTTCTCCTTATCGAATCGGAAGCGGCAGAGGATAAGCACCGCGAGATAGGCGAGCCCCCAGAGGAGGACGCCGAAAAGAAGTGCCGTCAGCGCATCGGTGATCATCGACGTGATCTCCGGTGCGGTGGGATAACGGTAGAGGCGAAGGAAGGAAACGATATCGCAGCCGGTGATGATGAGCCGCGCGGCGGTATAGAGCGCCGAGACGAGCGACACCGAGAGGACGGCCCGCGTGCGGGGCGTTTTTTTCGTACGGGTGAAGAGAAGCGCGGCGGCGAACGTTCCGGCGGCGACGGCGGCCGGCTCGATCATGGAAGAAAGAAGATTCAAAGCGGCGTAGGACTCAACGCCGGCGATATTGTTCTGCCAGAGGTCGGTCAGAAATGCGGCAAGCCCGTCGAAAAGAAGCGCGGCGAGGAAGATGCCGAGGAAGGCAGCTCCCGTTTTCGTGCAGCCGCGGCTGACTGCCGACGCGATGAGCGCGGCGGCTATGGCGAGGGCTGCGATCTCCGCAGCGTACGACGCCCAGTTCAAAACCGTCGTGAGCGGCGATGACTGATAGAGGACGTCGCTGACCGCGGCAGCGTAAAAAATGCGGAGGAGCCGCTTCAGGATTTCCCCGCCGAAAAGGATGAGCGCGGGGACGATGATGCCGATGCGGCGTCTGTTCGTTTCTGACATAAGATGACCGCCTTTCCGTTTGACCGCTTTATTGTACCATATTCCGCGGAGAAAAGCGAGGGGATTTTGCATTTTTTTGCCCGGCGGAACGGGAAACACTTCCTTATCATACAATAAGGGCAAAACGGAGGTGGTTTCGGATGACGGACGGAAGGTTTTTCGCAGATGACGGGAAAGAGGCGGGATATGATGAAGTGGCGGCAGAAGTCGAACGGCTTGCCGGGACGTACCCTCGTTTGACGGTGCGCGTGCTCGGCACGTCGGTGCTCGGGCGGCCGATCCCGATGCTCGTTATCGGCAGCGAGGATGCCGGTCAGAGCGTACTCATGGTCGGCGCGCATCACGGCATGGAGCATGTCACGGCGGCGTTCCTTCTTCGGTACGTGCGCGAGGTGTGCGAGGCGGAGCGCACCGGACGGATGATGTATTCGTTCCCGCCGTCGGCCGTGTGGCGTGACCGTGCCGTGTACGTCGTACCGATGCTGAATCCGGACGGGTGCGAACTGGCGGTGCGCGGACTTTCGGCCGGCTGCCCGCTCGGGGACGCTCTTCTCCGGATGAACGGCGGCGGGGATTTTTCGCGCTGGCAGGCGAATGCCCGCGGCGTCGATCTCAACCACAACTACGACGCGGGCTTTTCGGCGTACCGGGAGATCGAACGGGAGCGCGGCATCACGCCGGGCCGGACGCTCTGGAGCGGTCCCGCCCCGGAGAGCGAGCCGGAAACGGCGGCGCTTGCCGGTTTTCTCCGAGCGCAAAGTTCGGTACGTGCCGTTCTTTCGCTGCACACGCAGGGCGAGGAGATCTATTACACCTCGGGAGGCCGCGCGGCGCCGCGCGGGCGCGAGACGGCGAAACTGCTTGCCCGGCTGACCGGCTACCGGCTCGCCGAGCCGGAGGGGACGGCCGCCTACGGCGGGCTGACGGACTGGTGCATCGGGACGCTCGGCAAACCGGCGTTCACCCTCGAGTGCGGACGGGGTGAAAATCCCCTGCCCGCCTCCGATTTTTTCGGGATCTACGTCACGATCCGCGAAATGCTCCACACGTTTCCGATGCTGTTTTAGATTTTTTTGAAAAAATCGGATTTTTTCCGTTAAATTCACACACACTACACATTTTTCGGCTATAATAGAGGATGTTAATGTGTCTGAAAGGATTTCGACCTGCATGAGATTTATGAAAAAGCCCGCGAGAACGGCGATGCTGCTCGCCGCCGTCCTCGTTCTCGCCTCCCTCGCCGCCTGCACAAGGCAGGAAAACACGCCCGCAAAGAAGACGCCCGTCTTCTCGGACGTCACGCCCGGCGTCGTTTCCGGAAACGTGACCGTCCGCTCTGCGGAGGACGTGGCCGGCGATGTGACGGTCATCACCTGCACCGGATCGGGCGCAAGCGTTCGCGGCAGCGGCGCCGCCGTTTCGGACGGACGGATCGAGATCACGACGAGCGGCATCTACTGGCTGAAGGGCTCGTGGAACGGCTCCGTCACGGTCGTGCCGGAAGCGGAATCCGACGGCGAACTCGCGGTGCGCGGCAGCGTCGAGCTTCTCCTCGACAACTTCAAAGCGACCTCGTCCGACGGCCCCGCCCTGATCGTCAAAAACGCGTCCGTCGCGGTCATCACGCTGGTGGACGGCACCGACAACGTACTCACCGACGCCGAAACGTATTCCGCCGCCGCGAAGGCGGACGGCTACGACGCGGCGCTCTTCTCCAAAAGCAACCTGATCCTGCGCGGCACCGGCAAGCTGACGGTGGACGCGCGGTATGACGGCGGCATCAAATGCAAGGATATCCTCACCGTCGAGGGCGGCGAATACGCCGTTACGGCGCCGGGAAACGGTATCACCGGGCACGACGCGGTCCTCATCGGCGGCGGCACGTTCGCCGTTACGGCGGGCGGCGACGCGATCCAGGCAACGGAGGAACTCGACAAGAAACTCGGTTACATCGCCGTTTACGGCGGCTCGTTCACGGCGGAAGCCGGCGACGAGGCCTTCGCGGCAAAAACAGACGTGCTCATCTGCGCCGGCGATTTCCGGATCAAGGCGGGCGGCAACGGCATCTCGGCGGGGCTCGGTCTCACGTTCTCCGGCGGCACGGTCGCCTCGCTCGAAAGCGGGAACGACGGGCTGAAAGCGAAGCTCGGCGAGGTCCGTCTCGGCGGCGGCTCCGTCTCGGTCACGGCCGCAGGCGACGCGATCGACACCGTCGCGTGCGTCATCTCCGGCGGCACAGTCTCGCTCACGAGCACCGGCAAACATGGCATCAACGCGTCCGGTGACGTTGCCGTCACCGGCGGCACACTCTCCGTCAAGACGACGGGGCTCACTTACAAGACGGCTGCCTCCTCGTCCTCCGGCAGTCATCCCGGCTCCTCCTGGGGCGCGGGCACACCGAACGCCGGCTACGACCTGACGTCGGGCGGGCTTTACAAGGTCGAACAAAAGGGCATCCGCGCAGACGGCGACGTCGTCTTCTCCGGCGGCACGGTCGTTCTCGAGACGACGGGACATGCCGTCAGCGCGGACGGGGACATCTCTGTCAAAGGCAGCGCCGACGTTACGATCGACGCGTATGCGGAAAACAGCAACAGCAAAGGTATCACCGCCGCAGGGGATATTACAGTCGAGGGCGGCACGCTCCGCATCGAGCGGAGCCATAACGGCATCGACGCAGTGAACGTGACCGTCTCCGGCGGCACCGTATCCATTCAATCGTCGAACGACGGCATCCACGCCGAGGGCGCAGCCGGGACGGTCTCCGGTCCCACCTCCGGCGGACTCAATCTTGTGACCGTTTCCGGCGGCAGCGTCACGATCGATGCCTCCGGCGACGGTATCGACTCCAAGGGCAGCATCGTACTCTCCGGCGGCAGCGTATCCGTTTCGGGCGCGTCCGACACCGCCGGCGCTCCGCTGAGCCGCGGATCCGGCAGCTGCTCGATCCGTCTGACGGGCGGCTCGCTCTTTGCGACGGGCACCGCAGGCAAGACAGAAGCACCGCTCGCGGCGGCAAGCGGCGCCGTACCGTACGTTCTCTACACGGGCACGATCTCCGCAGGCGATCAGATCTCCGTCCGCGATCTCTCCGGGCGGGCAATCATCGAGGGCATCGCCGAAAAAGATGCGAGCTGCGCGATCCTCGGCTCAGACGAACTTAAAACGGGCACCGCATACCTCGTTTCTGTCGGCAATTACACCGCCACCGTGACGCTCTCCGGCGTACAGACCACAGTCGGCAGCGGGCGATAAGACCTCTGCGGTCCTTTCCCTCTCACTTTTACCGAAGAAACCGGCGTTTTCACGCCGGTTTCTTTTGTTATTATTTACAATTTGTTTACATTTTACATTTTTGTAAATATTTTTAGAACAATTTGTAAACTTGTTGCTTTTCCTATTGATTTTCAGAAATGTTGTTGACTTTTACAACATTCGTTGCTAAAATAATAAACTGCGTTATAAGCGCCTATTTGGCGATTTTTTGATTCCTGTCGTCCCCGTCGACGGGGGACGGCGAACAGAATGGAGTGATACGTTAATGGTCAAACCCGTTAAAATGGGCAAGAACATCAGAATGAGCTTCTCCAAGATCGACGACGTTCTGGAGATGCCGAATCTGATCGAGATCCAGAAGAAATCGTATCAGTGGTTCCTGGACCGCGGTCTCATGGAAGTGCTCGAAGACATTTCCCCGATCACGGACTATTCCGGCAACCTCTTTATCGATTTCGTTTCCTACACGCTGGATTCCGATCATCCGAAATACCCCGTTGAGGAATGCAAAGAGCGCGATGCCAACTATGCGGCACCGCTGAAGGTCGACGTCCGTCTCTCGAACAAGCTGACCGGCGAGGTCAAGCAGTCCGAGATCTTCATGGGCGACTTCCCGATCATGACAGACAACGGCACGTTCATCATCAACGGTGCGGAACGTGTTATCGTCTCGCAGATCGTCCGTTCCCCCGGCATCTACTACGACAGCACGATCGATAAGACCGGCAAGAAGATCTTCACCGCGACGGTCATCCCGTACCGCGGCGCATGGCTCGAATACGAGACCGATGCGAACGACGTCTTCTACGTCCGTATCGACAAGAACAGAAAGATCCCCGTCACGATCCTCATCCGCGCGCTCGGCGTCCAGACACCGGACGAGCTCGAGGCCATGTTCGGTGCCGATTCCAAGCTGACCGCCACCCTCGAGAAGGACGAGTGCGAACGCCTCGCTCTCGAGAACGGCACCTCCATCCGTGAGGAAGCACTCAAAGAGATCTACAAGAAACTGCGTCCGGGTGAGCCCGCCATCGTCGAAAGCGCGGAACTCCTCCTGAACAACCTCTTCTTCAACGCAAAGCGTTATGACCTCGCCCCCGTGGGCCGTTATAAATATGATAAGAAGCTTGCGCTTTCCGACCGTATCGCCGGCAAGACGCTTGCCCGTCCTGCCGTCAGCCCGCTGACCGGCGAACTCCTCTTCGAGGAGGGCGCTGTCCTGTCGCTTGCCGACGCGCTCGTTATCGACCACTCCGGTCTTAACGAGGTCTATCTCCGCCGCGAAGACGGTGCCGAGATCAAGGTGTTCTCGAACGGCACGATCGAGCCGGAATACGTGCTCGGTTACGATCTCAAAGACATCGGCGTCAAGGAGAAGGTCCGTCTCGGCGTGCTGCAGGAAATCGTTGAGGAAGCTGCCGGCGACGCTGACAAGGTGAAAGAACTTGCCGCTGTCAGAATGGCCGAGCTCGTTCCGAAGCACATCACGCCCGAGGACATCCTCGCTTCGATCAACTATCTGTTCAACCTGTCGAATGAAGTTGGCTCCACCGATGATATCGACCACCTCGGCAACCGCCGTCTGCGCTCTGTCGGCGAGCTGCTCCAGAACCAGCTCCGCATCGGTCTGTCCCGCATGGACAAGATCGTCAAGGAACGCATGACCATTCAGGACACCGAGTCTCTGTCTCCTCAGACGCTCATCAACATCCGTCCTGTCGTGACCGCGATCCGCGAGTTCTTCGGCTCGTCTCCGCTGTCCCAGTTCATGGATCAGTCCAACCCGCTCGCAGAGCTGACGCACAAGCGCCGTCTGTCCGCGCTCGGCCCCGGCGGCCTGTCCCGTGACCGTGCATCCTTCGACGTCCGTGACGTTCACTATACGCACTACGGCCGCATGTGCCCGATCGAGACGCCTGAAGGCCCGAACATCGGTCTGATCTCCTACCTCGCTTCCTACGCCCGCGTCAGCGATTACGGCTTCATCGAAGCACCGTACCGCCGCGTCGACAAGGAGACCGGCGTCGTCACCGACGAGATCGTCTACATGACCGCCGACATGGAGGATAACTACATCATCGCGCAGGCCAACGAGCCGCTCGACGAGAACCACCGTTTCGCACGCCGCAAGGTCACCGCGCGTGACCGCACCGAGATCATCGAGATCGATGCGTCCCAGATCGACTACATGGACGTCTCGCCCCGTATGGTCGTTTCCGTTGCGACCGCAATGATCCCGTTCCTGGATCACGATGACAACTCCCGTGCACTGATGGGCTCCAACATGCAGAAGCAGGCCGTCCCGCTGATGGTCACCGAATCCCCGATCGTCGGCACCGGCATGGAATACAAGGCAGCCGTCGACTCCGGCGTCGTCGTTCTCGCGAAGAACGCCGGCTGGGTCGAGTCCGTTTCCGCGGACGACGTCGTCGTCCACTGTGATGACGGCCACAAGGATACCTACCATCTTATTAAGTTCAAGCGCTCCAACCAGGGTATGTGCGTCAACCAGCGCCCGATCGTTTCCGAGGGCGAGTGGGTCGAGGCCGGCCAGGTGATCGCCGACGGTCCCGCCACCTCCGGCGGCGAGATCTCCCTCGGCAAGAACCCGCTGATCGGTTTCATGACCTGGGAGGGCTACAACTACGAGGACGCCGTTCTGCTGAACGAACGCCTCGTCCGCGACGACATTTATACCTCTATTCATATCGAAGAATATTACTGCGAGTCCAGAGATACCAAGC
>JAKSPV010000049.1 GCA_024404475.1 Clostridia bacterium
GGGCAGGAAAGCTGGGACGATTATCACATCGTCTTCGGCGAGAATCGGTGTGTCAGAGACGAGGACAACATTCTTCTCCTCGCCGAGAAATGCAAAGTCCGCCCGCGCGTCTGGCTCGGTATCGGCCGGGACGATTATCTCTACGAGAACGACAAAGCCGTCTGCCGGAAGCTGACGGAGCTCGGATACGATTTCACGTTTCATGACACGAACGGCCCGCACACCTGGTACGTCTGGGATGAGCTGATCGAAAAGGCGCTTGTCTGGATGCTCGGCAAATAAACGAAAGGCCCTTTTGCTCTTGCAAAAGGGCCTTTTTTATGGTATCATAGAAACAGAAAATCTGACAACTGGGAGGTGGCACACGTGACGAAGATCCTGCGTGAAAAATTCGACGAATCGCTGAGTGCGGTGCTGCCGATCGTCGCTATCGTTCTGGTCCTTTCGCTGACGGTAGCGCCTATGCCCGCGCACATCCTGCTTGCGTTCCTGCTCGGCAGCGTTATGCTGATCGTCGGCATGATGCTGTTTTCCGTCGGTGCCGACATCGCCATGCAGCCGATGGGCGAGAAAATGGGCGCGCGCATCACGAAAACGAGAAAACTTTGGCTGATCCTCGTGCTCGGCTTTCTGCTCGGCTTCATGATCACGATCTCCGAGCCCGATTTGCAGGTGCTCGCCGATCAGGTGCAGTCGATCCCGAATATCGTCCTGATCGTTTCGGTCGGCGTCGGCGTCGGCTTGTTCCTTGTCGTGGCGCTGCTCCGCATGCTGTTCGGCGCGCCGATGAAATACCTGTTGCTCGGCTTCTACGCGCTTGTGTTCATCCTCGCGGCGTTCGCACCGCAGAACTTCTGGGCGGTCGCCTTTGACGCCGGCGGCGTCACGACGGGGCCGATGACGGTGCCGTTCATCATGGCGTTCGGTATCGGTATTTCCGCGATCCGAAACGACCGCCATGCCGCGGATGACAGCTTCGGTCTCATCGCGCTTTGCTCGATCGGCCCGATTTTATCGGTGCTGGTGCTGAGTCTCATCTATCATCCCGAAGAAGCTGCGTATTCACCGGCACTCGTGCCGGACGTTTCTGAGTCCGTCGCACTCGGCAAACTCTTTGTCGAGGGCATCCCGCACTACATGGGCGAGATCGCGCTCGCGCTGCTCCCGATCGCGTTCTTCTTCGGCGTTTTTCAGATCACGTCTCTGCGGCTCAAAAAGAAGCCGCTCTGCCGCATCCTCGTCGGGATCCTCTACACGTACGTCGGCCTTGTTCTTTTCCTAACGGGCGTCAACGTCGGATTCAGCCCGGCGGGCTCGTATCTCGGCGGCGTTCTCGCGGGGCTGCCCTATCGTTGGATCATCATCCCGATCGGCATGCTGATCGGTTACTTCATCGTCCGCGCCGAGCCGGCCGTCTACGTCCTGATGAATCAGGTCGAAGATCTGACCGACGGCGCGATCTCCGGCAAAGTCCTGCAACGGACGCTGTCCGTCGGCGTCTGCGCTGCGGTCGGACTTGCGCTCGTCCGCGTTCTGACGGGCATCTCGATCCTCTGGATCGTCGTGCCGGGCTATGCCGCCGCGCTCATTCTGTCGTTCTTTACACCGAAGATCTTTACGGCGATCGCATTTGACTCCGGCGGCGTCGCCTCCGGCCCGATGACGGCGACGTTTCTTCTGCCGCTCGCGGTCGGCGCCTGCCTTGCCGTCGGTGGAAACGTTGTCACCGACGCGTTCGGTGTTGTGGCGCTTGTTGCGATGACGCCGCTCATCACGATCCAGATCCTCGGTATCGTCTACCGTTTCCGTTCCGAATCAGCCGCGGCGGAGCCCGTCTTCGAGCCGCAGCCGGACGAGAACGCGATCATCGAACTGTAAGGAGGGAGAGACGCTGTGAGTGAACTGCATCTGATGGTGACGATCACCAACCGTGCGCGCTTTCCCGAGTTTATCGAACTCTACCGCTCGCACGGGCTCGAGGTCAATCTGATTGCGCTCGGCTACGGCACGGCGCGGAGCGACGTGCTCGGCGTGCTCGGCCTCGACAAATCGGAAAAGGCCGTCTGCTTTTCGTTCGTGACGGCGGAAACGTGGCGGAAGGTCAAGCGCGACCTCGAAGGAAAGATCTACATCGACGTTCCGGACACGGGCATCGCGTTTATCGTGCCGATGAGCTCGATCGGCGGCCGGCGGGAGCTAGCGTACCTCACCGACGGGCAGGAATTTACAAAAGGAGATGAAACCGTTTTGAAGGATACCGTGAACGAACTTCTGGTCGTGATCTCGAACCAGGGCTACAATGACGTTGTCATGGACGCCGCCCGTGAAGCGGGCGCCGCCGGCGGCACGGTCATCCATGCGAAGGGCACCGGCAGCCACCGCGCGGAGCGGTTCCTCGGCATCTCCCTGGCATCGGAAAAGGACGTCGTTTTCATCGTGACGAAGACCTCGCGCAAGAACGCGATCATGCGCTCGATCATGGACAAGGCGGGCATGGAGACCGACGCGAAGTCGATCGTCTTCTCGCTCCCCGTGACCGACACGGCGGGACTCCGTCTTCTGGAAGCGGAGGAAGCATAAACAAATCGGGCAGGTCTCTTGCGGCTTGCCCTTTTTTGAAAGCGAAAGGATATGCTATGAAACAGTATCTTCTGGCTCTCGACGAGGGAACGACAAGCGCGCGCGCGATCCTCATTGACCGCACGGGGCGGATTGTTTCTGTGGCACAGCACGAATTCACGCAGATCTATCCCCGGCCGGGCTGGGTGGAGCACGACGCCATGGAGATCTACGCCTCGCAGTACGCGGCGATGACGGAGTGCATCGCGGGAAGCGGCGTTCCGGCGTCGGAGATCGCGGCTATCGGCGTCACGAATCAGCGCGAAACGACGGTCGTCTGGGAGAAAGCGACCGGCAGACCGATCGCCAACGCGATCGTCTGGCAGTGCCGCCGCACGGCGGACATCTGCGAAAAACTGATCGCGGACGGCTTCGCCCCGATGATCGAGGAGAAGACGGGGCTCCGCCCCGACGCCTATTTCAGCGGTACGAAGATCGCGTGGCTGCTTGACAACGTGCCGGGCGCGAGAGAAAAAGCCGAAGCGGGCGAGCTTCTCTTCGGTACGGTCGATACGTGGCTCCTCTGGAAGCTGACGGACGGCCGTGTCCACGTGACCGACCGCACGAACGCCTCACGGACAATGCTGTATAACATCGGCACGTGCGAATGGGACGACGAGCTGCTTCGGCTCCTCGGCGTGCCCCGCTCGATGCTTCCGGAGGTCAGAAGCAGCAGCGAGATCTACGCGGAGATCAGCGTCATGGGGCAGACGATCCCCGTCTCCGGCATCGCCGGCGACCAGCAGGCCGCCCTTTTCGGGCAGTGCTGCTTCGACGCGGGCGATATCAAGACGACTTACGGCACGGGATGCTTCCTGCTCGCGAATACGGGCGCGGAGAAGGTGAAAAGCCGGCACGGCCTGCTGACGACCATGGCGGCAACAGAGGCCGGCAGAGCGCCCCAGTACGTCCTGGAGGGCAGCGTCTTCGTCGGCGGCGCGGTGATCCAATGGCTGCGCGACGAGATGCGCTTCATCGCGGAATCCCGCGACAGCGAATACTTCGCCGGGAAAGTCCCGGACGCGGGCGGCGTCTACGTCGTGCCGGCGTTCGCCGGGCTCGGCGCACCGTACTGGGACATGAACGCCCGGGGCACGATCACGGGGATCACACGCGGCACCCGCCGCGAACATATCGTCCGCGCCGCGCTTGAATCGATCGCGTACCAGACGGAAGACCTCATCGACGCGATGGAAAAAGACCTCGGCAGGGAACTTTCCGGGCTTCGCGTAGACGGCGGCGCCGCCGCGAACGGGCTGCTCATGCAGTTCCAGGCGGACATCTCGAACCTCGCCGTTTTCCGTCCGGATATGCGCGAGGCGACCGCGCTCGGCGCGGCATACCTCGCCGGACTCGGCTGCGGCTTCTACAAAGGACGCGATGAGCTGAAGGCGCTGCCGAAGCCGGGTGTACATTTCACGCCGGAAATGGACGAAGGACGCCGCGGGGACCTGCTTGACGGCTGGCACCGCGCCGTTCGCGCCTGCACCGCAAAATAAAATCAAAAGAAAAACGGCCACGGGAGTGGCCGTTTTTTATAGCGTTTTCCGGGTGAAGACACCGCCCTCGAGCACGAGATATCCCCGCGCCGAGCCGTTCTTCGGGATCGACACCGAGCCGGGATTGAGGCACCGTACGCCGTCCGTTACGACATCCTCCGGTACGTGCGTATGCCCGAAAACAAGCACGTCGCTGGGACAGAGCGGCGGCAGGTGACCGCTGTTCCAGATGTGCCCGTGCGTCGCGTAGAGCGTGAGCTCCCCGACGTCGAGCACCGCGTAATCCGCGAGGATCGGAAAGGGAAGCACCATCTGATCGACCTCAGTGTCGCAGTTGCCGCGCACGGCGAGGATCTTTTCCCGCACGTCGGAGAGCATCGCGATCACCTCTTTCGGCGCGTAACCGTCCGGCAGATCGTTGCGCGGCCCGTGATAAAGCAGGTCGCCGAGAAGCAGAAGGCGGTCGGCGCCTTCGCGTGCAAACGCGTCGAGCATGGCGCGGCACCAAAGCGCCGAGCCGTGGATATCCGATGCGATCATGAGTTTTTTCATCTTGTGCCTCCGGTGTTGGTTTACGTCATTGTACCACACCGCGCCGCGGGATGCAAGTCCCCATAGCAAAAAGAAAAGGCGCAGCCGAAGCTGCGCCTTTGGAAGAGTTAATTATTTAACCTTCTTAACGATCAGAGCGGTGCCGAGAGCCATGATGGCGGTAGCAACGACAACGACGAGAGCGTCGCCAGTGTCAGCCGGATCATCGGTCGGGTCATCGGTAGGATCTTCGGGCTCGTCTTCAGAACCCCAGTATTCTTCCCAAGTCGGGATGACGATCTTGTTGGAGCCGGTAGCACCCATGGTGGACTGGTTGGTCGGCCAGTCAATGCCGGAACCCCAGGAGATCAGGCCGTTCCAGTTATCGTTGTTGAGAGCGATAAAGAACGTGAAGGAGCATGCGAAGTAATCGCCAGCCTTGAGGTAGTAGTCATTCTCACCGTTGACAGCGACGAACGTCTTGTCAGCATTGTAGAAGTAAGAAGAACGGATGATGAACTCGAAGTGAGCGCGGTTGCCGTGGACACCAGCGGAACCTGCGCAAGCAGCAGAGTCAACAAGAAGGGTGGTGCGATCGTAGGTGTGGTCGCAGACGGAGAGCTGAGCGCCGTCCTTCAGGCCGTCCCAAGAAGCGATGGAGAAGCCATCGGTAACGTAGCCATCACCAAAGTCCTTCGTGTAGATGGACGCGATGATGTTGGAGGACTTGCCGGAAGCCCAGAGGTCACCGGTAACGTCGTCGGTCGGTTCGTCGTGGAAAGAAACACGGAACTGAGCAGCAGTGTTGCACCAGTGGTCTTCACCAGCCATGCCGTTGAAGCCGCCGAAGAACTTGCCGTCCGGAATCAGTTCGTCGAACGCGAAGTACAGACGAGCGCCTGCCTGAGCAGCGTTAGCACCAGTGGTGTCGCCGGAAACAGCAACGTACAGAATGACGTCCTGTTCGAACGGATCAGCGCCCTGGTAGTAAGCGTAGCCCTTGTAACCCTCGATGACGTCGTCATCATGGTCAACGTCATACGCGGTGTTGGAGTTGATGTGTGCGATCGGACGACCGTACTCACCGTCGGAAATGGTGCCATCACCGATAGAAGTGCCATCGATCATGACAGGAGCAGCGTAAACGGTCTCGTTAGCGAGAACGTTGGCTGCCATTGCAACGAGCATAACTGCTACGATTGCGAGAGCGATAAGTTTTTTCATCTGAAAAAACCTCCATAAGAATTTTGGCATAGTACACATACAAAATGAGATACTATGCTTTTGTACACTCATTATAGCAATGCGGTTTTTGTTTGTCAATACTTTTATCTAAAAAAGTCAAATCATTTGCGTCTGCTCGCGGTGTTTTCATAAAAAGTGACAGAATAACAGCGGGGAAGCGGGCGGCGTTTTGCCCGCCTCCGAAAAAAAGCATGGCTGTGTGCCATGCTTTTTATGTGTGTATTTTTTCAGCGAAAAAGCGTAATTTTTCTTTTTTTCACCGTCACGGACGGAGGTATGCGTCCGCTTCGCGGAGCCGGTCGGCGACCATGATGTTCTGCGGGCAGATCTCCTCGCACGCGTGGCAGCCGATGCACTGTGAGGCGTCGGTGCCTTCGGCGATGCGCTTTTTGTAGCTTTTGATCCCGTCTTCGCGGACGTCGAACATGACGCAGTGGCTCCAGAGCGAGAAGATCGACGGGATCGCGATGCCCGCCGGGCAGTCCTTGCAGTAGTGGCAGCCGGTGCATTTCACGGGAATGCGGGACTTATACGCTTCGCGCGCCGCCGCTATCATCGCTTTCTCGCTGTCCGAGAGGCAGCCGACCGCAGCGTCGGAGAAGATGCGGACGTTGTCGTCCACCATGTCGAGGGACGTCATGCCGGAGAGCACCGTGGCGATCTCGGGATAATCCGCGAGGAAGCGGAACGCCCATTCCGCGGGAGAACGCTCCGTTTGGCAGCTGTCGAAAACCGCCTGCACGTTCGCGGGGACTTTGGCGAGGTTGCCGCCGCGCAGGCCTTCCATGACGATCACGGGGATGCCGCGCTCGCCGCAGAGACGGATGCCGCGCTCCCCTGCCTGCTCCTCAACGTCGAGATAGTTGAATTGCAGCTGCACGACATCGAATTTCGGGTACTCGTCGAGGATGCGGACGAGTTCGTCGTAGGTGCCGTGGAACGAGAAGCCGATGTGGCGGATGCGCCCCTCGGCTTTCAGCTTTTCCATGAACGGGATCGCGCCGAGGTCGCGCATTTTCTCCCAGCTGTCGCCGTGGAGCGCGTGGAGCAGATACACGTCGAGGTGATCGGTGCCGAGCCGTGCGAGCTGCTCCTCGAAGATGCGGGGAAAATCCTCCGCGCTGTTGCACGCCCAGTGCGGCAGCTTCGTCGTGAGCATGACGCGGTCGCGGTAGCCATCCGCGAGCGCCTTGCCGACGATGCGCTCGTTTTGGCTGTCGGAATAAGTATAGGCGGTGTCAACGTAGTTCACGCCGCTGTCGATCGCGTGACGGATCATCCGGACGGCAAGGTCTTCGTCGAAATGCCAGCCGTCTTCCGTTTTCTCGCCGGGGATCCGCATACAGCCGAAGCCGAGCGCCGAAACGCGGTCGGCGATCTTTCCGAAAGGTCTGTACTGCATAATGTGCCTCCGTAATCACCCTTTAATATATACGTGTGCCGGCGGTGCGCGCCGGTGCTTTTTTTCATTATATAGGAAAAGGCATGCTTTTGCAAGAGGAAACGGACGGCTACTTGACAAAAAACGGAAATTGGGATATGATAAACATGACAATCACGCCGCTCCGCGGCGATAACAGGAGGATCATCATGCTGCCTTTTGCTCATTATAATCCCGTCCGTGTGGAATTCGGTCCCGGTAAGTCCCGCGAGGTCGGCCCGATCGCGGCCCGCTTCGGCAAGAAAGCGATGCTCGTCACCTACGAGCAGCACGATTTCTTCGCGGCGCTCCTCGATGACATCCACAAGAATCTCGCCGATGCCGGCGTGACCGTCATCGACTTCTTCAAGGTGCAGGCCAACCCGCTCCTCTGCCACATCCGCGAGGCAGTCGATATCTGCCGCAGCGAAAAAGTGGACGTCGTGATCGCGCTTGGCGGCGGCAGCGTCATGGACTCCGTCAAGCTCATCGCCGCAGGTGTGCCCTATGAGGGCGACCTCTGGCAGATGTTCGTCTCCCGTCACGACCGTGACGTGGCCATCCCGCCGAAGACCTCGATCCCGAAGATCCTGATCCCGACGCTGCCGGCGACGTCCAGCGAGATGAACAACATCGGCGTCGCGACGAACGACGTGACGCACGAGAAACAGTACGTCTGGGCGGACACGCTGTACGCCGACGTTTCCGTCGTCGATCCCGAGCTGACCTGCTCGCTGCCCGCGTTCCAGACCGCGGCTGGCGCCGTTGATGCGATCTCCCATGTGCTTGAAGCATATTTCAGCGGCGACCAGAACTCGCCCGTTCACGACCGGATGCAGGAAGGCCTCGTCATCGGCATCATGGATGAGCTCCGCGCTGTCCTTGCCGATCCGAAGAACGTGCAGCACAGAGCGAACATCCAGTGGGCGTCCACGCTCGCGTGGAACGGCTGGATGCAGTGCGGCCTTGCCGCACCGACTCCGATGCACCAGATGGGGCACGTCCTCTCCGCGCGCTACAACACGACGCACGGCGTGACGCTCGCGATCTTCATGGCCTCGTTTCTGCCGTACTCCTGCCGCCTGAACGCAGAGCGTGCCGCGCGCTGCGCGACTTTCGGCGCACGCGTATTCGGCATGAACAGAGCCGATTATGCAAGCGATGAGGCGATGGGCCTTGCCGCGCTCGACAAGCTGACCGCGTTCATCCGCGAAGTCGGCCTGCCGACGAAGCTCAGCGAGGTCGGCATCCCCGAATCCGATTTTGAAGCGATCGCCGACGATATCGTTCGTCTCGGCTGCAACGCGGAGGGCAATCTGCCGTCGATTCCGCCGATCGGCCGCGACGGTATTCTCGACATCCTGCGTCTTGCAAAATAAAATCACGTGGAGGGATTTTGCCGGGAGGCAGGATCCCTCTCCCTCTTTCGGAGAAGCGTATGATCTACTTAAAAGAAGCCAACTTTGACGACGTCGAAGAAGAATACCGCTTCATCACCGGGACGCCGGAGGACGAGAACGGTTTCTGCAACCCGGACGCGGGCTGCACAAGGGAACAGTTTGAAAAGACGGTCCTGCCTGCGTATTTGAAAATGGCGGCGGGGATCGACCTGCCGCAGGGCTTTGTGCCGGAAACGAAATATTTCCTCTGGGACGGCGGCGAGATCGTCGGGATGTTCAAACTGCGCCATTATCTGACCGATGCGCTCCGCGAGGGTGCCGGGCATATCGGCTACGGCATCCGCCGGGACTGCCGCGGCAGGGGCTACGCGACCGCGGGACTGCGGCTTGCGCTCGACAAGGCGCGCGAGATCGTGCCGGAGGACGAGATCTGCCTCGAAGTCAACAAGGACAACCCCGCGTCGATCCGCGTGCAGGAGAAATGCGGCGCGAGGCTCCATCATGAAGACGATACGCATTTCTATATGCGCGTCGCCAAGTAATAAGGATCGTATACGTAATGAAGAAAATTGTTTGTCTCTCTCTTGCGGGGTTGCTCTTTCTGACGGGATGCACCGTGTCGGGACAGCCGGCGTCGGCACAGACGGAATTGACAGCCGCGCCGGACGA
>JAKSPV010000005.1 GCA_024404475.1 Clostridia bacterium
AGCATCCCGGAGCGCATCCGCCGACTGCGGCAGCTCGTTCTCGAAGAAGAGCGGCGCGGCTTTTGCCTGGGTGACGCCGACTTCATTCGTCACGAACGTCACCGCGATGGGTGCGCCGAAGTCATAGACGTAAAGGAAGAAAACGTCCCCCTCGGCGTCGGAGCAGAAACCGTTCACCGTGGCGCTGTAAGCGGCGGTGCCGGCGAGTGTCAGGGAGCTGCGGCTGGCGATCAGCATCGGCAGCGATGCGGCGGCGGAGGACAGAAGCCGATCCCTCAAAATTTCGGGAAGATCACCGCCGTCGAGGGTGATGCCTTCCGCGCGGAGCGCCGCCTCTATATCGAAGCGGGCGGCGTAAACGGCCGCCGGTTTGTCGTGCTTTGCCGCCGCCAAACTGTCCACGAACTCGAGCGCTTCGCCCGACAGACGGTAAAGCGAGCGGTACGTTTCGCTGCCGAGCATCTCGTCGAGCAGTTCAATGGCGTCCTCCGCCAGTTCAGCGCGCGTCACGGTCTTTTGCGGTTCCGATTCGCTGCACGCGGCAAGCGTGAAGAGAACGGCAAGGGTAAGGATAACGGCGATGATCTTTTTCATGGCAGTGTCTCCTTGTTTGGTTTTATTTACCGCAGCGTCCAGACGAACGTCGCCGTGTCGGTGAGATCGATGTCCTCCGGTGCGACCGCCGGCGCGGCGGCTCTGTTGGCTTTGGCGAGGCAGAGCGTGTCCATGCCGTATTGCGTGCGGGAGGTCATGTTCTTGCCCTCAAAATGGTACGAGATCGAAACGAGCTCGCCGAGCGTGACGCCGGAGGCAGCGGCCAGCACTTCGGCTTTTTCTCTTGCGTTCTTCGCGGCGTCTACGAGAAGCGCGTTCTCCGCCGCGGTCTTGTCCTTGACCGTGAACTGGATTGCAAGATCGGGATCGGCGACGGACGAGGCGATCGCGCCGAGCGTCTCGGAGAGGCGCTTCGAATCAAAATCGAACGCGAGCCGGAACGAGTGCGTGCAGGCGTAGCCCTTGAAAACGTTTTTGTAGGTGCCGTCCTTGCCGCGCACGCTTTCGTGCTCGGCGGAGACGTTGAAGTGGACGGTTTTGAGGTCGTCCGCGGTGAAGCCGACGGCACCGAGCGCGGCTGTGAGCGCGCCCTGCTCGGCGGCGGATTTCGCCATGGCTTTGTCATAGTTCTTATCGAGCGAGCGGAGCGTCATCGAGACGACGGTCTCGTCCGGCTTCACGCTGACGGAGCCGGTACCCAGTACGGTGATCGTTTTTTCCATATGCGGTTCCTTTTCTTATTTCTTTTTCGTGATGATGCCGGTGATGATGAATGCACCGACGGCGACGATGAGGACGATGCCGGCGATGAGAAGCAGAATGCCGAGCGAGTCACCGGTCTCGACGGCGGCAAAAGCGACGTGTTTCATATAGACCTCCGGATGGATTTTCTGCTTTTATTGTACCCGAAACGGCGGGGAAAGTCAAGCGTCCGCCATGCGGGCGATCGCCTCCGCGAACGGCGCGAACGCGCCGCCCTCCGGAAGACTGAGGGCGGAAACCATCTCTTTCCGGTGCATCGGGTGGGGCAGGGAGAGCCGCAGCGACCAGAGCCCGAGCGCACCGCCGTTTTTCGCGCCGTACTTGCCGTCTCCGGAGAGCGGGCAGCCGCGCGAGGCGAACTGGACTCGTATTTGATGGGTGCGCCCCGTTTCGAGTCGGACGAGGACGAGCGTGTACCCGTCCGCCTCAGCGAGTGTTTCGTAGTGAAGCACGGCGTCTTTCGATCCCTTTGTTCCCTCCGGGACGACGCGGGAAACGTTGCGTGCCGTGTCGTGCAGAAGCGCGTCGCGCATCGTGCCGCTCGGCTCCGGCGGGGGAGAGGTCAGAACGGCAAGGTATTCCTTCTGCACTTTTCTCTCGCCGATGAGGGCGGAGAGTTTCGCCGCCATGGCACTGCCCTTGGCGTACAGCATGACGCCGCCGGTGCCGCGGTCGAGACGGTGGACGAGTTCCGCCGCATATTTGTCGCCGCGCTTTGCCTGCTCCGCGCGCAGGAGCGTCAGAAGGTCGTCGTCGCCCGTCTTATCGGGCTGGGACGGCATGCCCGCGTCCTTTTCGGCGAGCAGCAGATAGGGGTCTTCGTACAGGATGCGCATAAGCGTCCTCCGTTTTTTGAAATAAAAACGCCGGGGCGGCTGACCGCTCCGGCGTCCGGTTTATTTTTCGGCTTCATCAAGGTCGCGGTTCTCGAGCCGTTCGAGAACGGTGCGATAGCCGCCGGGACCGTACAGGCAGGCGCGGTTGACGCGGCTGATCGTCGCGGAGCTGGCGCCCGTTTCCCGCGAGATCTCGTTGTAGACGGCGCGCTTTTCGAGCAATTTGGCAACGGCGAGCCGCTGTGCCGCGTCGAGGATCTCTTTGGTCGTCAAAAGGTCTTCGAGAAAGATCTCGCATTCCTCTCTCGTTTCGAGCGTCATGAAGGCGTCGACGAGCTGACGGACACTTTCGTTTTCAAATACGTTCATGGCAGGACCTCCCGACACTTTAGCACTTTATAAGACTACAACACTATAATAGCAGAATAAACCGTGCCTGTCAAGAGGGAAGAGAGAATTCGGTCAGATGAAAACGCGCGCCTCGAGGATCTCGCCGATGTAGAAGCGGTGGAAGTCGCGCTTCCCGTAAGTGTACATCCGTGCGGGATCGGTCATGTTCTCCTCGCGGATATCGTCGGCGTAGAGCTTTTTCAGGATGAGGACGAGTTTTGCCTCGGCGGGATAGACGATGCCGTCTTCAAGCACGGGCGTGAGCCCCGCTTCCTTGAATTTATCGACGCCGCGGCCGGTGTGGCTGCCGCAGTAGGCAAGCGCCTCGCGCTGCGTGTCGCCGAAGAACGAGAGCGTCATCTGTGATGCGCTTTCCGCAAGGTCATAGGTATAGCGCTGCGGGCGGATAAAGACCGTGGCGACGGGGCGGCCCCAAAGCGTGCCGAACGTGCCCCAGCTCGCGGTCATGGTATTGATCTTGTCGCCGTCGCGGACGGAGATGAGCGTCCATTCGCGGCTGATCATTTTGATGAGGTTGCCCTCGATCTCTTCTGCGGGGATGACGCGGTATTTCTCAGACATCAGATGCCTCCGGATCACGTGTTCTATCTTTATTGTACGCAAGACGGGATCGTCTGTCAAGATGCCGCATCGATTTCGCGGGGCAAAGTTGACAAGAGGGTTCTTTTCGGGTACAATGGGGGATAGAATGGAGAGGGGGTGTTCCGATGCGTGACGTGTGGAAGATGTGTCCGCTGTTTGCCGGACTTTCGGAGTCTGACGGTGAGCGGGCGCTGCGGCTTCTGGATGCGCGCGAGGTGCGCGCTCCGCGCGGGACGATCCTGCAGCGGCCGGGCGAGCCGGTCGCGCGGTTCGGCATCGTTCTCTCGGGACAGGTCGAGGTCAGCATGGAGGACATGGACGGCGGGCACGTTCTGATGGCGGCCGTTCCGATTGGCGGCGTTTTTGCCGAGTCGATGTGTTATCTCGGGACGCAGTCCTCACCCGTGACGGTGACGGCGGCTCTTGACAGCGAGATTTTGCTCCTTTCGGCTGATGCGCTCCGGACAGGAGCATCGGACGATCCTCTGACGGCCGCTCTCATCGGGCGTTTCACGTCGCTCCTCGCGGCGAAGACGCTCTCGCTCAACGAGCGGATCCAGTCGCTCTGCCGACCGCGCCTCCGGGAGAAGCTCATGACATTTTTTGCCCAGTGCCGGCGTGGGTACGGCTCGGACATTTTTACTCTGCCGATGGATCGCGCGGCGCTTGCCGCCTACCTCGGTACCGACCGCAGCGCGCTCTCGCGCGAGCTCTCCGCGATGCGCCGGGACGGGCTCATCGACTTCTACCGCGGTACGTTCCGGATTTTGTAAGGGACGCGCAAGGGGTGCTTTTGCAAAAGCACCCCTTGACCCCGAAAAACTTAAAACTTTTCCGGCTTCACCAATACCGATACTGCATCCTCGTTGGGGTGCAGTTTTTTCATGGGTGCGCACCCGTGCAGTTGTCTGCACATAATCAAAAAACCTGCACTGTTGTCGTGCAGGTATCTGTATTGGTGATGTCAGAAACCTTTTTCAAGGTTTCTGGGGGTCTGGGGGCTTCTTGCAAGAAGACCCCAGCGCGTCCCCCAGACTCGTTTCCCAACCGGTGCGGAAATAAACGGTGAAGAGGGCGAAGAGAAGCATGTTGTGCCCGATCATGCAGCCCCATGCGGCGACGAGGCCGTAAGAGAGGATGACGGTGAAGAGGAACGTGCCGAGGATGCGGACGCCCCACATGCCGATGAGATTGAAGACGAGCGGGACTTTCGTCTTGCCGCAGCCCTGCATGATGCCCTCGATGACGATCGGCACGCCGTAGAACGGCTCCGAAACGGCGACCATGCGCAGTACCGTCGTGCCGAGTTCGATGACGGCGGCGTCAGACGAGAAGAGCCGCATGAGGACACCGGCAAATGCGAATAGCGCGGCGCCGGAGATGAGCATCAGCCCGATCTCGAGGAAGAAGATCATCCGCGAGAGCCGGTGGAGCGCATCCCGGTCGTGTGCGCCGACGGCGTTGCCGGCGAGCGTTGCCGCCGCCGTCTGCATGCCCCAGCCGGGGATATAGAACGCCGATTCGACGGTGTTGGCGATCGTGTGGGCGGCGGTCGCGACGCCTCCGAGTGCGTTGATCATCGAGGCGAAGACGACGTAACCGGACGAGGTGGCGACGCGCTGGAGAATGTTCGGCCCGGCGACGCGGAAAGCGGCGCCGAGAATCTCCCGGTCGGGGCGGAACGAGATGCCGCGCGGCGAAATCTTCCTGTGTCGGAAGAGGGCAACGGTGACGGCGATGCCGCCTGCCGTGAACGCGATCGCGCTGGCAATGGCGGCCCCCTCGACGCCGAGCCCGGCGCCGGGCATCCGGAACGTTCTTTCAAAGACGGTAACATCTCTTGTTGGGTAGATCAGGAAATAGTTTAGGCCGATGTTCAACAGATTGATAAACACGCTGATCCGGAGCGGCGTCTTCGTGTCACCTGCTGCCCGCAGGACGTTGCCGAAGATCTGGCTGGCGGCACGCGGCAGGAGCGGAATCGATAGAATGAGAAAATACCGTGCGGCGAGCGGGCGGATCGCCTCGTCCGTCTGCATCCAGACGGGAATGAGCGAACTGAGCCCCGTCATGAGGGCGGTCAGAAAGATGCCTGCGGCGGCGGTGACGAGTACGGACTGCGCCGCGGCACGCCGGGCACGTTCTTTCTCGCCGGCGCCGAGCGCCTGCGCGATATAGGCAAGAAAGCCGACGCTGACTCCGGAGAGCGTGCCGTTCAGAAGCCAGTTGACGGTGCCGGTCGCGCCGACGGCGGCTGTCGCTGCGGTGCCGAGCGAGCCCACCATCGCGGTGTCGATATACTGTACGGCGGTGAGGAGAAACTGTTCGAGCATCGTCGGCCACGCGAGCGCGAAGATGATGCTGAGCGTTTTGAGGTCAAACCCGCGTTTTTTCATTTGCTCCATGGCGTTTCTCCTTTCCGCGGCGAGATGCGTTTACCGCGCGATCATTGTAGCACGCTCCCGACGGCTTGTCAATCACCGGAGAAAAACCGCTGCACTTGACAAGCGGCGGCGAATCCTGTATACTGTTGTCAAACGGCGCCGTACGCGGCGACCGACATTTTTCTGACAACACGAGGCATTTTATGAATGCGTTTGTGACCTGGTTCGAAAATCTGATCCGCTCGACGGCGTGGACGATGGAGATCCCGAAATCCTACGGCGCGTTCCATCTGACGTTTACGCTTGTCGGCTTTGCCGTGTGCGCCGTTCTCGCATGGAAACTCCGGAATCTCGGCGACGCCGGACACCGGCGCCTGCTCCGCGGGATCGGTATTTATCTTCTGGCCGCTGAGGTCTACAAGCAGTTCTTCTGCTATATCGTCTATGGCGGGTACCAGTGGGGCGAGTTCCCGTTCCAGTTCTGCAGTATCCCGATGTACCTCTGCTTCATCGCGTCGTTTTTGAAGCCCGGCAAGGTGACGGAGGGCATGTACCATTATATGCTGACGTTCAACCTGCTCGGCGGCTTCGTCGCGTTTCTTGAGCCGTCGGGGCTGCTCCACGAATACGTGACGATGACGGCACACTCGCTCATCTGGCACATGCTGCTCGTCTTCGTCGGGCTGTATCTCGGCTTCTCGAAGCGGACGAGCTGGGAGTGGCGGCGCTACCGCACGGCGGAGTTCACCTATCTGATCCTTGCCGCGGTCGCGTTCTGCATCAATCTTGCTTTCTGGAACATCTCGAACGGCGACATCAACATGTTCTTCATCGGCCCGCGCAACTGCCCGCTGATCGTCTTCAACTCGATCGCGGAGTCGTGCGGCTGGTACGTCGCGTCGCTGCTTTTGATCTTCTCGATCTCGCTCGGCGCCTTCCTCGTTTTCCTGCCGTTCCATTTTGTGAAGAAGCACGTGGCGGAGAAACAGCAAGCCTGATCTTTGGAGGGATAACATGGATCCGGAACAGAAAAACGAAACACAGGAGGTCGAAGAGTCCAACGCGGCGCGCCGGCTGCGCCTGCACGGTGATGACCGTGGGGAAGAACTCCGCGCGGCAGCCGAAGAGGCGGCAAAGGACGAGCGCCCCGTCTCGTGGCTCGAGAACTTCTGGTATCATCACAAGTGGACGGTCATTATGGTGACGGCGTTCGCGCTGATCTTCGGCTTTGCCGCCGTGCAGCTCATCGGGCGGGACAAGCCGGATCTTTACGTCATGTGCGCCGGGCCGAACTATCTCGGTTCCTCCGCCGGCGAGACGGTCAAGACGGCGTTCACCGACTACATGGGCGACTTCAATGACGACGGCGAAAAGATCGTCACGTTTGCCGACGTTGTGTACGCAAAGGGAACGGCGAACGCCTCGATCGCAGAGGAACAGTTCCAGACCGAACCCAGCGCGGGAAACAGTTCCGTTTATTTTCTCTCGCCGGACCTCTTCGCATATGCCGAGGAGTCGGGATTGCTCGTGCCGCTCGCAGAGATCTTCGGCGGGCCGACCGCTGGCGACACCGACGGCTTCGGCGTTCTTCTCTCCGAAACGGCTTTCGCGCGTGAAAACCCCGAAGCGGCGGCGCTCTTCCCGAAGGACACGGTCGTGTGCCTGCGCAAAACGCCGATGCTCGTGAACGTCCGCGGGCAGGAGAGGGCGGAGAAGCGCTTCGCGTTCCACCGTGATTTCTTCCGCGCGCTCGTCGAAGACACGGCAGAATAAAACAAAACGCCGCGCCCCGAGCCGGGACGCGGCGCTGCCGGATGAAAAATCAGCCCGCCGGAAAGGGAAGCTCCCTCCGGCGGGCTTTTGCTGTATTTGCCCGTTACCCGGCGATCTCCTCCGGGAGGATCGGCTTTGTCAGGTCGCCGTCCGCGAACCGGATGAATCCGAAAACGGAGTGTGCGTTGTCAGCCATGCCGCCCGCGGGATAGACGCGGCAATCGATGCCGTTGCAGTCTCCCCGGAACATCATGCGCTGGACGATGTCCTTCAGCGAGAAGCCGGCTCCCTCCGTTGAGGTCAGATGGTTCGTGATCCGGTACGCTTCGGGTTTGCCTCCCGCGATGCTGTTGATCTTGCCGAGGGCGAGTCCGTCCGCGCCGCTGACGGTGACTGCCTCGGCGCCGCTCATGCGGGAGACCATGGCGGCGAGCGCGCCGCCGAGCGAATGCCCGGTCAGAATGAGATCGTAGCCCGCCAGGATCTCCTCGGTCCGGAGGACGTCCTCGTACAGCGCGAACGCACATTTTTCCTGCCCGGAAAGGCCCGCGCCGACGACCAGAAGCGCGGATTCGACGGCGTCCGTCAGCGAGACCGAGCCGGCATACGCGATCCAGACCGTCCTTTTGTCGTCGTCGGCGAACGCGGCACCGTAAAAGCTGCTCCGGCTGTCCTTCAGATCGGTCAGAAAGCGGAAATTGCCGACGGTCTGCCGGATGAAAGCGGCGGAGTCGATCAGCGCCGTTGTCGGATCCGCCGGATCGGTGCGCTTGATATCGGCGTTTTCGACGATGATCCCCATTTTCTGCGAATCCAGGATCGTGGATGCCGTGCCGACGAGCGCGTCGCATCCCTCGCAGCCGTACACGAGATAGCTGAGCGACATGGACGCGAACACTTTTTCGGATTCCGTGTAGGATGCGCTGTCTCCGGCTTCCCACGGCGTGCAGGAAACGGAGGCGAGGCAGCGGACCGTCACCCAGGCGATGACGGCGAGGACGAGGACTCCCGCGATCGAGAGCAGGACGATCCGTTTCTGTTTTTTTCGACGGGCGGGATCCCGGACGGGAGCGGCGGCAGGCGCCTGTGCAGTCTTGTTCATGGAGATTTTTCCTCCGTTATCAACGGTCGTTATTATCGTTTTTTCAAAAGGGGCTGTCGCGCTTGCGACAGCCCCTTTTCGGTATTTTTCAGATCCCGAGCGTCGCGGCGCCGATGATGCCGGCGTCGTTGCCGAGCTTTGCGATCTTGATCTCGGTCAGCGGTGTGGGCGGCTTCGTGTAGATCTCTTTGTAGACTTTCTCTTTCAGCGGGATGAGCAGGTTATCGCCCTCGCCGCAGATGCCGCCGCCGATCGACAGGACGTTCGGCTGGAAGACGTTGATGATGCTGGCACAGCCGGAGGCGAGGTAGGAGATGTACTCGTCAACGACTTCCGCCGCGGCCTTGTCGCCCTTCTTCATCGCGTCGAACGCGGTGCGTGCGTTGACCTTCGAGATGTTGCCGCCGACCATTTCGGTCATCATCGTCTCACGGCCTTCTTTCCAGAAGCCGTCGAGACGGTCTCTCGTGATGTTGACGAGACCGGTCGCAGAGGAGTATGCTTCCCAGCAGCCGCGTCTGCCGCAGGAGCACGGCCGGCCGTCTTTCTCGATGACGAGGTGACCGAGTTCCGCACCCGCGTGGTTGAAGCCGGAGTAGACCTTGCCGTCAAGGACGATACCGCCGCCGAGGCCGGTGCCGAGCGTGATCATGACGGAGTACTTCGTGCCGACGGCGACGCCTGCCATCGCTTCCGCTTTCGCGGCGGCGTTGGCGTCGTTTTCAATATAGACCTTATCGGTGCCGAGGATCGCGCCGAGCTTCGCGGCGAGCGGATAGAAGAGGAACGGCAGGTTGTTCGCGTATTCCACGATGCCCGTGTCGCTGTTCGCCGAGCCGGGCGTGGAAATGCCGACGGAAATCACGTCAGCCATCGTGAGGTTCTCTTCTTTGAGAAGACGGAGGCAGAGCGCGCCCATGTCCGCGATGATCGCATCCGCGTCGCGGGATGCACCCGTCGGAACGCTGCCCTTACGGACGATTTTAAAGCTTTCGTCAACGATACCGACGGCGATGTTCGTGCCGCCGAGGTCAACACCGATATAATACATAGAAAAGTCCTTTCCTGCCGGACGGCAGTTTTATTTCTCCCATTATATCGGCTTTTGAAAACAATGTCAAGATATGTCGGCTGTTTTTCCACGGCAAATCGCGGACGTCTCAAGTTGTGGTAAATTCTGTCAGTAAATGTAAATAGCTGGATAAAATTGCGGTTTCGGACGGAAAACGCCGCATTTTTGTGCAAAATGCGCAGACGTAGAAATTAAGCCGCTCTTTTTGTGAAATCTGCACAACGGCGGGGTGGCATTTTAAGGCAAAAGCAGAATGAAACCTGAGCGAAAAAAGAAGAGAATAAGTAAAAATAATTTACTTTACGATTTGGAATATACAATCTGCACGAAAAAAAGACGAAAAATAGGGTCGCAAACGCCGAAATAAGCGCGTGTGTACAAAAAAACGGTAATTTTAATTGACAAACGGCACATGCCGGGTGTTAGGCAGATGAATAACTCAAAGAGGCCGTGCGTCGGGGAAGAGCGGAAAAGGTGAAAAAGAGGGGCGACGAAGTGCCCGGGAACCCTGTTTTGACGGGACGCGGCAAGGTGCCGCGATGCTTGACTTTCGGGGCGCTTTATGATAAGATATATCGGTATCATGCTGGGGTATGGGCGCCTTATGCCCATTTGACGGCAGGATACGCCGGTAAACCGGCAAAAATTTCAGCAAATCGATCACGGCAGCAGCGCCCCGTACCGTCGGGACGGCGAGGGGAGAACCACTGTTGTGCGTGTCGGGCAGGAGGAACAGTTCTGATGAGAAAAGAACACGCAAAACGGTTGTTTGCTTTGCTGATGGCCGTCGTTATGCTCATGGGAACGGCTTTGCCCGTGTTGGCGGACGATCCGACGGATCCGTCCTCCGGCAATTCGGGAACAAAGACGCTCGCGGAGCTCAGCGAAGCATTCAACACCATTTCCTATGAAGAGTACAAGTCGAATCTGACGGAGTACTACGACCTTGACGCACAGCTTGCCAAAGCATCCGGCAAGACCGCCGAAGAGATCGCCGCTCTGTCGATCCGCCAGCGCAAGGAGCTGATCGCATCTTGCATCGACGAGATGAACAAGGCGCTCCGCACCGGCAGATCCGTCAGCGTCGACATTACCGCCATTGATACCGAGGCGACGACCGCGACGAACTATTCGTTCGCGGATTATACCGATACCCTCGGCGCGACGGCATCCGCGATCTACGTTCCCGACACGGGCATCACCGCCTGGAAAGTGAACGTCCCGGAGAGCGGTCTGTACGCGCTGCGCATCCGGTATGCCGCCGCGTCGGACAAGAAGAACTCCATCGAGAGAAACTTCTATATCAACGGCGCGATCCCGTTCACGGAAGCACGCAGCATGGTGCTGACCAAGACGTGGCGTACCAGAGCCGAAGATCTCGTCGAAGTTGACCGCGTCGGTGACATGACGGACGCTGCCGAGTACGCACAGTACTGCAAGATCGGTGCGGACGGCAAGCTTTACCGCTTCGCGACCGATTCCGCCGGTAACGAGATCAAGCCGCTGCTCCAGGCAGCTCCGGAATGGAAAACATACGATTTCATCGACTCCGACGGCATGTACACCACTCCTTTTGAGTTCTATCTCAAAGCGGGCGAGAACACCGTCGCGCTGAAGGGCGTCCGCGAGGGCATGTACATTGCCTCGATCGAGCTCTTCACGGTCGAAGACCTCGAGACCTACGAGGAATACCGCGCACGCCTGACGAAAGAGAAGGGCGAGGGCCGCGGCACTGATAAGATCCTCCTCCAGGCCGAGCTTCCGGACGCCGTTTCCAGCTACACGATCTACCCGATTTACGACCGTTCTTCCGCGATCTCCCAGCCGCAGCATCCGTCCAAGATTATGCGGAACGCCATCGGCGGCGATAAGTGGGAAAGCGCCGGCCAGTGGATCGAGTATGAAGTGAACGTGGAGAACGCCGGCTGGTATTCGATCGCGCTTCGCTACAAGCAGGCGACGCTTGAAGGTCTGTACGTTTCCCGCGCGCTTTACATCGACGGCAAGGTCCCGTTCGAGGGTGCGACCGCGCTGGAGTTCAACTATGACTCCGACTGGCAGATCACGTATCTCGGCCTCGGCAAAGAGCCGTACGAGTTCTACCTCGACAAAGGCACGCACAAGATCCGTATGGACGTCACCATGGGCACCATGGGCGCGATCGTCAATACGGTCGATACGATCCAGAAGAGCCTTAACTCCTCCTACCTTGAAATATTGAAGCTGACCGGTACCGAGCCCGATGAGTACCGCGACTACGGCTTCATGCGCGTGATGCCCAACACCATCCGCAACCTGAAGATCCAGAGAGACAACCTGCAGGCAGTGCTGGATACCCTTTCGGGCGACAGCGGCCTCAGCGCCAACACGACGATCTTCCAGCGTCTCATCCAGCTCCTCACCCGTATGACGAGCAAAGAGACCGAGATCGCGAAGAACCTCTCTGAGCTGAAGACCGAACTCGGTACCCTCGGTGAATGGATCAACGGCGTCGGCATCCAGCCGCTCGCTCTCGACTACATCATGATCCAGTCCGCCGACGAGAAGCTGCCGCGCGTCAACGCCAACTTCTTCGAGTCCCTTTGGTTCCAACTCTGCCAGTTCTGGGAAAGCTTCTTCACCGACTACAACGCGCTTGCAGCAGGTGAGGGCGAGGGCGAAGGTGCCTCCGCTACCGTTGAAGTCTGGGTGCAGAGCGGCCGTGACCAGGCACAGATCACCCGTTCCATTATCCAGAACGACTACCAGAACGCCAAAGTCAACCTGAAGCTCGTCGCCGAAGGTACGCTGCTTGCAGCTGTCCTTTCCGGCACCGGCCCGGACGTTTCACTTGACGGCGTCAAGGCGTCCGCTTCGCTGTACGCTTCCGCACAGCCCGGCTCCACCGCCGCGGTCGTCACGACGAGCGGCGACGTTATCAACTTCGCTATCCGTCACGCGGTCGAACCGCTCAACCAGTTCACCCGCGATTACCTCGACAGCGTGGGCGCGACGGACGTTCCGTCGTTCGAAGACGTTGCCATCAACGGCGGCCGCTTCACGGACGCCGCACTGAAGCCGCTGACGCTGTACGGTACGACGTACGCGCTGCCGGCAAAGCAGACGTTCCCGATGATGTTCGTCCGTTCCGACATTCTCGCAGACCTGCAGCAGGAAGTCCCGAAGACGTGGGACGATCTGCTTGCGCTGCTCCCGGTCCTTCAATATAATAATATGACCATCGGTCTGACCACCGACTACACGCTGTTCCTCTACCAGATGGGCGGCGAGCTCTGGGCGGACGACGGTATGCGCATCAACCTCGACAGCAACGAGGCGCTCGCCGCATTCGAGACGATGTGCGATATGTTCACGCAGTATTCTCTGCCGTACTCCTACAACGCATCGAACCGTTTCCGTACCGGTGAGATGCCGATCTTCATCGCCGAGTACGAAACCTTCTACAACGCGCTGGTCGTCTTCGCGACCGAAATTTCCGGCGTTTGGGACCTCGCTCCGATCCCGGGCACGTATGATGCCGACGGCAACATCTCGAACGTCGCCGTGGCCGTCATCACCGGCGTCGTCATGCTCCGCGACTGCGACAACAAGGCCGCCGCGTGGGACTTCATGACGTGGTACACCGACAAGGATTTCCAGGTCGAGTACTCCAACGAACTCGTTGCCGTCGTCGGTCCTGCCGCCAAGAACGCTACTGCCAACGTGCAGGCGCTCGAAGAACTTGACTGGACGCACGACGAATACGCCGCTCTGAAGAGCCAGATGGATAACCTCGTCGCCGTTGAAGCGTACCCCGGTTCCTACATCATCCTCCGTTACACCAACTTCGCATTCCTCAAGGCATACAACGACAACGAAAGCCCGACAGAATCGCTGCTTGCTTACGTCTCCGCGATCAACAAGGAGATCACCCGTAAGCGCAAGGAGTTCGAACTCGAAACGCTCCCGTCCGGCCAGACGCTCTCGCAGAAGCGTATGGCACAGGCGACCGCCGGCCTCGAAGCACTTTCCGAAGACCTGCAGTCGCGCCTCTCTTCCGAGACCAAGCTTGCCATGAAGGCGATCGAGGACAAGGATGAAGACGAGCTGCTCGCCGCGGCCGAGGCGTTTGACGCCAAGGTCGAAACGATCATCGGCAAGTCCTACGCCGACGTCGAGATCTCGTACTCGAAACTCGACGGTGACAACGAGCCCGTTTGGGAGATCACCTCCGGCGGGGAAGCGATCGCCGCCGGCACCGACGAATACAACCTTCTCATGATCTGCAAGTATCTTTACGACGCAGTCAAGTACTACTGAGTACGGACCGCGATCCTATCACTGTAAGGAGTAAATGCTATGTCAAAAAAATCTGATACAGCGGTGGTTACCCGTAAAGATATGACCAAGGTGGGTTGGACGCTCCACATGATGCGCGTCAACTGGGTCGGCTATGCCATGATCGCGCCTTTCTTCATCATCTTCCTCGCATTCACCGCTCTCCCGGTCGTCCTGTCGTTGATCCTTTCGATGACGGACTTCAACATGCTCGAATTCCCGCACTGGGTCGGCATGGAAAACTACGTACAGCTCATCCTCGAGGATGACCTGTTCATCACCGCTCTCAAGAACACGCTGATCTTCGCGATCTGCACGGGCCCGATCTCCTACATCCTGTCCTTCCTGATCGCGTGGTTCATCAATGAGATCCCCCCGAAGATCCGTGCCGTCGTCACGCTCGTCTTCTATGCGCCGTCCATTTCCGGTCAGGTCTACCTCGTCTGGCAGACGCTGTTTGCGGACGACTCCTACGGCTGGGCGAACGCCTGGCTGACGAAGCTCGGCATCATCGACGCGCCGATCCTCTGGTTCCACGACGAAAGCTGGGCCATGGTCCTCTGCATCGTCGTCGCCCTCTGGACGTCGCTCGGTACCGCATTCCTTTCCTTTATCGCAGGTCTGCAGGGTATCGACCGCGCACAGTACGAGGCGGCTGCCATCGACGGCGTCAAGAACCGCTGGCAGGAGCTCTGGTACGTCACGCTGCCGAACATGAAAGCACAGCTTCTGTTCGGTGCCGTCATGACGATCACCCAGTCCTTCGGCTTCGGTCCGATCGTTGACGCGCTCTGCGGCAACCCGTCCGTCAACTACTGCTGCTGGACGCTGCAGCATCACCTCAACGAGTACGGTAATACCCGTTGGGAAATGGGTTACGCCTGCGCGATCTCATTCGTGCTCTTCCTCTTGATGTTCGGGTGCAACCTGCTCATCAAGAAGCTGCTCTCGAAACTCGGTTCGTAAAGGAGGGATAACGATATGAAAAAGAAACTCAGAACGAGAGGCCATACCGTTGTCCTGAACAGAAGCCGCGGCGGTGACGCCGGCATCACCGTGATGCTCGTCATCTTCGGCGCCTTCATGTTCCTTCCGATGGTCTACGTCGTCAGCCAGTCGCTGAAGCCGTACAACGAACTGTTTTACTTCCCGCCCCGCTTCTTCCCGGAAGCGCCGACGCTCGCAAACTTCGTCTCGCTGTTCAAGCTGATGGGCGACTCCTGGGTGCCGTTCTCCCGTTACATCTTCAACACGGTGCTCGTCTCCGTGCTCGGTACGTTCGGTAACCTGGCACTCGGCTCCCTCGCAGCTTACGCGCTCTCGAAGATCAGTTTCCCGGGCCGCGGCGGCTTCTTCGCAGTCATTCAGTACTCCCTCATGATCTCCCAGACCGTCACCGGTCTGACGCAGTTCATCCTGCTTTCGGCGCTCGGCCTGCTCGATACCTACTGGGCGCTGGTCGTCCCCGCATGGGGTTCCACCCTCGGCCTCTTCCTGATGAAGCAGTTCATGGACGGCAGCGTTTCCGTTCCCGTTCTGGAAAGTGCCCGTCTGGACGGCGCGTCCGAGCTCAAGATTTTCTGGGATATCGCGATGCCGATGGTCAAACCGGCATGGCTGACCATGATCGTGTACTCGTTCCAGGGCCTGTGGAACACCGGTACCACCGCATTCATTTACAGTGAGCAGTTCAAGACGCTGAACTACGCGATCCAGCAGATCACCTCCGCGGGCGTTGCCCGTGCCGGTGCAGCTGCCGCGGCAGTCGTCTTCATGATGATCGTCCCGCTGCTCGTGTTCGTCTTCTCGCAGAGCCAGATCGTCGAAACGATGGGCTCCAGCGGCATGAAGGATTAAGGAGGCAGAACAATGTATAATATGAAGAAAATTCTGCCGCGTGCCGTCTGGATCGTCCTCGCACTCATCCTGGTGCTTGCACCTGTCGTTGAGGCGAGCGCTCCGTACGCCACGTACACTTACTCCTCCGAGGGCGAAGTCCTCGAGTCCCCGCACGCCTACGTGCCCGAGCCCCAGATCGTCAACTCCGATTATATCGGCCTCAAGACGGCGCTCGTCAGCCCCGTGGATATGTGCGTCGATAACGAAGGCAACGTTTACATCGTAGACGCCGGCGGTGAGTCCGGCGGCCAGAAGGTGCCCGGCCGCGTCATCGTCACCGACTCCTTCTACAAAGAAGTATTCGAGATTTCCACGTTCGTCAACGAATGGGGCGTTCCGGATACGTTCAACAACCCGGGCGGCGTCTTTGTCACCAGCCGGATCAACAAAGCGACCGGCGAGGAAGAAGGCAAGATCTTCGTCGCGGATACCGACAACAACCGTATCGTCATCTTCGACCGCAAGGGCAACTACGAAAAAGTCATCGGCAAACCGGACAGCAGCATGTTCGGCGTCAACTCGCTTTACAAGCCGGTCGCCGTCGCCGTTGACGAATACAACCGTCTGTTCATCGTCTCCGCCACTTCTTACGAAGGCATTATCGTCATGAGCATGGACGGCGACTTCTACGGCTTCATCGGTGCCCAGAAGGTCTCGCTGACGCTGTGGGAAAAGATCGTCCGTATGCTCCAGACCGAAGAGCAGAGAGCAAGCTCCGAGGCCTTCGTCTCCACGGAGTTCAACAACATCGCGATCGACAGCGGCAACTTCCTTTACCTGACGATTTCTTCCATCGATCCGGAAGACCAGCAGGCAGCCATCATGGCGAAGGATAAGACGTCCGACTACGCGCCGGTCAAGAAGATCAACGCGTCCGGTACCGACATCATGCGCCGTAACGGCTTCTACCCGCCGTCCGGCGAAGTCAAGATCACGTCCGAGGAGCTCGCCAAGGGCTCGCAGATCTCCGGTCCGTCCGTCATCATCGACGTAGCGGTAGGCCCCGAAGGCACATGGTCGATCATCGACCAGGCCCGTTCCAAGGTCTTCACGTACGACGACGACGGCAACCTGCTCTTCATCTTCGGTGACGTCGGCTCCCAGCTCGGCATGATCCAGAAGATCAAGGCGATCACCTACCAGGGCGACAAGATCCTCCTGCTCGATAACTACTACAAGTCCATCACCGTTTACCGCCGCACCGAATACGGCAACATTCTGCTCAATGCGCTGCATGACCAGAATGAAATGAACTACGACCACGCATACGAGAACTGGCTCGAGATCCTGAAGCGCAACAACAACTTCGACGCCGCGTACATCGGCGTCGGCAAGGCGCTTTACCGCTCCGGTCAGTACGAAGAGTCGTTGACCTACTTCAAGGCGGCGCTCGAGACCGAGAACTACTCGCTCTCCTACAAGGAGATCCGTAAAGAATGGATGTCCAAGTACTTCATCCTGATCATCCTTGTGATTGTTGTCGTCTGCGTCCTGCTCGCGAAGCTGTTCGGCTTCGCCGCGACCTACAACAAGAAGGTCTCCCTCAAGATCGGTCGGAAGACGATCAAGGACGAACTGTTCTACGTGTTCCACGTGATCTTCCATCCGTTCGACGGCTTCTGGGATCTGAAGCACGAGCACCGCGGCTCCGCGCGCTCCGCTTTCGTCCTTCTCGTCATCACGATCATCGCGTTCTTCTATCAGTCCGTCGGTACCGGCTACATTTTCAAGCCGGATGACTCCGACGCGAAGAGCATCTTCACCGCCATCCTTTCCGTGCTCGTTCCGGTCCTGCTCTGGACGGTCGGCAACTGGTGCATGACGACGCTGATGGAAGGCGAGGGCTCGCTGAAGGATATCTTCGTGGCAACCTGCTACGCGCTCGCACCGCTTTCGTTCATGATCATCCTCTCGACGCTCCTCTCCAACATTCTTCTGGAGACCGAGCAGGACTTCGTCATCCTCATCGAGATCATCGGCTTCGTCTGGTCGGCGCTCCTCCTCTTCTTCGGCACGATGGTCACGCACGACTACTCGATGGGCAAGAACATCCTGACGATCATTTTGACGATCGTCGGCATGATCTTCATCATGTTTATCGCAATCCTCTTCACCACGCTGATGGCGAAGATCGTTTCCTTCATCTACAATATCGTTGTAGAAATAGAGTACCGCATGTAAACGGAAGGAGTGAACCACATGAAAATGAAAAAACGTATTCTGTCGGCTCTCCTCGCCGTTTTGATGCTGGCTACCAGTATTGCTCTTGTTGCTCCCGTCAGTGCAGTCGAGATCGGGACCGGCGAAGGTTACTCCGTCGATCCGTCCAGCATTGATATCTTCGAAACGAGAGCGTACTACCTGAAAGAAGACAAACTGGCCGACATGGGCGCCCCCGTCAAGGTTTCCGGCAACATTGCCATCTATGTGCAGCGGCAGACCGGCGAAATGGCGTTCCAGAACCTGACGACCGGCCAGGTGCTCTTTTCCAACCCGTACGACCTGAACAGCCCGTTCAACCAGCTGAAAGGCAAGACGCTGACCTCCACGGTCAAGCGTCAGCTCCTCTCGCAGATCATCCTGAAGTTCACGGATAACGGCACGGACAACACGATGTACAGCTTCACCGACGCCGCGCTGAACAACCAGATCGCCGTCAAGGCGACCAAGAACGGTGTCCGCGTGGAATATGCGCTCGGCGAGCCGAACACCACCTACCTTGTCCCGCGTCTGATCGAGCGAGATCGCTTTGAAATGCTTATCATGAGCCTTCTGCAGAGCAAGCTGGACGATTTCAGCTTCCAGAAGTTCATGGCATACTACGAACTCAAAAACCCGAACGATCCCGCCAATACCCCGACGATGCTCGCTTCGATGAACGCATCGTTCCCGTGCACCGCGAAAGAGTATACCTCCACGACTTACGAAGGTTACATGGCCGTCTACACGATCACGGACCCGGCGGCCCGTGAACTCCGTATGATGGAAGACTGGATCGTTACCTACTGCCCGAGATACACCCAGGAGGAAATGGAATACGACCATGAACTCACCGGTTACGAGGGCAACGATGAGGCACCGCCTCTCTTCCGTCTGGCACTCGAATACACGATCGAGAACGACGGCGTTTCCGTTCGTCTGCCTGCGAACAGCATCCGCTATGACGAATCCCGCTTCCAGATCAAGGACATCACCGTTCTGCCTTACATGGGCGCCGGCATCTGCGGCGTCGTCTCCGACGGCGACGGCAGCGGCGTATACTCCGAAGGCGAATACGAAGTGACGAACCTTGAGGGCTACACCTTCGTGCCCGACGGCAGCGGCGCGATCCTCCGTTATCAGGATCTCGTCGGCGGCAGCCTTTACACGCTGTCCGGCGATGTCTACGGCGCTGACTTTGCTTACCACAAGATCAGCCAGCAGCACGCCGAAACGATGCGCCTGCCTGTCTTCGGTGTCGTGACCGACTACGATACCACCGTCTACTGGGAAGAGACCACGGAAGACAACGGCAAGTACTACGTCACCAAGAAATATCAGGACGTCGATGAAGAGCGCGGCTACTTCGCAGTCATCACCGAAGGTGAGTCGATGGCGAAGATCACGAGTGAACACGGCGGTACGCAGCATCCGTACAACTCCGTTTACGCAACGTTCAGCCCGCTGCCGACCGACTCCTACGAAGTCGAAGACTCCGTCTCCGTCTCCGGCGGCTCTTCCACGTGGACGGTCACGTCTGACCGGAAATACACCGGCAGCTACACGATCCGCTACATCATGCTGGAAGGCGACAGAGCGGCGAAGACCTTCGGCCTCAAGGACTGGTATTCCTGCTCTTACGTCGGCATGGCCGACGCGTACAGAACGTACCTGTACGACACCGGTGCTCTCACGCGCATCGAGAATGCGGAAAGCGACATTCCGCTTTACATCGAGACCTTCGGTTCCATCCTGACGACGGAACGCGTCCTCTCCATCCCGGTCGAGGTCGATACGCCTCTGACCACGTTCGAAGACGTGCAGACGATGTATATGCAGCTGAAGAACGCGAAACGCTGCGATGTCTGCGGCGATTACGTCTACGATGAAGCAGACGAGGCCAAGCACGCAGAAGACTGCGACGGCACGCTCTCGCCTGTCGGTATCAACAACACCAACTTCCGTCTCACCGGCTTTGCGAACGGCGGTATGAAATCGACGTATCCCGCGAAGCTCAAGTGGGTCAGCGTCCTCGGCGGCGACGACGGCTATGAAAACCTCGTCAAGTTTGCGGCCGAGAACGGCATCGAGATCTATCCGGACTTCGACTTCGTCTACATCAACGAAACGGAAGTCTTCGACGGTATCTCCAACAGATCCGACGCCGTGAAGACGATCGACAACCGTTACTCCACCAAGCGCTTCTACGACGCGGCAACGCAGTCCTTCCAGAAGACGCTGTCGGTGCTCGTCTCGGCTTCCCGCTTCGGCAAGTTCTACGACAAGCTCTCCGACAAGCTGCTTGACTTCTACAAGGACGGCGACATCAAGGCGATCTCCCTCTCGACGCTCGGCACGGACCTCAACTCCGACTTTGACGACGACGATCCTTACAACCGCAGCGACTCGCAGACGTTCTCCGAACGCCTCCTCGCCGCAGCGAAGGAAGACTTCGGCAACGTCATGGTCGACGCCGGCAACGCTTACACGCTGCCTTATGCAAGCGTCATCCTGAATGTCGCGACCGACTCCAGCCGCTACATCCGCGCGAGCCAGTCCGTCCCGTTCGTTGGCATGGTGCTCCACGGCAGCAAGCAGTACGCGGGCGCTCCGATCAACATGGAAGGCGATGTCAGTGAGGCACTCCTCAAAGCGATCGAGAACGGTGCCGATCCGTACTTCATCCTTTCCTACCAGAACATCACGCTTCTGAAGAACGATAAGGATCTCAGCGAGTACTACTCTGTCTCCTATGAGATCTGGCGCGATCAGCTGATCGAAGTTTACCACAAACTGAACGACGCACTCGCATCTCTCCAGTCGTCCTGGATCGTTGGTCACAGCTTCCTCGACGGCAAGCGCGTTCCCACCGCGACCGAGCTCGAAACACTGTCTCCCGATGACAGCCGCTTCGACGTAGCGCTCGGCTCCATCGTTTCCGTTACCTACGAGGACGGTACGACGTTTATTCTCAACTACAACTCGTTCGAAGTCACGACCGAATACGGCGGCAAGACCTACACCGTAGGCGCGTTCGACTTCGCTACTGCTCGCTGAAAGGAGGACTGAACCATGACAGACACTAAAACCATGAAAACGGCTGCGCCGAAGAAAAAACGCCGCCGCGTTTCCCTTGACTCGAAAAAGACCGGTGCCGGTTGGCTCTTCGTCCTTCCTTTCGTGATCGGTTTCGTTTGCATCTATCTCCCCGTGATCATCAACTCGCTGCGGTACAGCTTCAGCGAGATCCGCAACGTGGCGGGCAGCGGCTTCGAGACGACGTTCGTCGGCTGGGACAACTACTCCTACGCGCTGATGGAAAACCCCGATTACGTGGAGAAGCTTCTGGAGAGTCTCCAGACGATCGCTTTCCAGATTCCCGCAATCGTTATCTTCTCTTTGTTCATCGCGATCATCCTCAACCAGAAGATGATCGGCCGTGCGGCGTTCCGTGCGATCTTCTTCATTCCGGTCATCATGTCGACCGGTCTGATCGACGAGATCGCACAGAACAGCTCCATGCAGCAGTACATGGACCCGACCGGTATGATCCAGACCGGCACGGAGGCCGGTGAAGAGGCCGCCAAAGAGGCGGAGGCAGGGAACCAGATCGTTTCCGCTTTCGAGGTTGCAAAACTCTTCGAAAACATGGCGGTCGGTACCTCGCTCGTCAAGTATGTCGTGGAAATGGTCAACAATATCTTCGATATCGTCAACCGTTCCGGCGTGCAGATGCTGATCTTCCTTGCCGGCCTGCAGTCCGTTTCTCCCGCGATCTACGAGCCCTGCAGCATCGACGGTGCTTCCCCTTGGGAAACCCTCTGGAAGATCACCCTGCCGATGGTCAGCCCGATGATCCTCGTCAACGCCGTGTATACGGTCATTGACTCGTTCACAGCCCAGGACAACGTCGTCATGACGTTTATCAAGGACTGCTATGAGGGCAAGAACGGCATTACCTCCGGTAAGGAACGTTCCTCCGCTATGGCGTGGATCTACTTTATGATCGTCGCCGTGGTCATCGGACTTGTTGCGCTGATTCTGAAGAAGTTCGTCTTCTATCAGCGCAAAGAGTAAGGAAGGAGGTACGAATAGATGAACACCAATCCTACGATCAAGCACGAATCGAAGAACCGTATTCGTGTCGACTTCGAGCGCACCCCTCTTCTGGAGCGTCTGAAAGCGAAGTTCATCAACGGCGCGTTCCTCGTGAACGTGATCTGGTTCCTCTTCCGCTTCCTGCTCCTGCTCGGCGTTTCCTACGTTATCCTGTACCCGTTCTACGCGAAGATCGCCGGCTCCTTCATGAGCCCGCAGGACTTTGTGGACGTCACCGTCCGTCTGATCCCTAAGTATCCGACGCTTGACCAGTACAAGGCGATCATCGCCGACAACGGCTATTTCCAGGCGCTGTTCAACACGTTCACGCTCGCAGGTTCCTGCGCTGTGATCCAGACCTTCATCTGCTCGCTGATCGGTTACGGCCTTGCGAAGTTCAAGTTCAAGGGTAACGGCATCGTGTTCCTGCTCGTCATCTTCACGATGCTGATCCCGCACTCCACGCTGCAGTACGCGCTGTTCATGGAGTTCCGTTACTTCGATATCTTCGGCATCGTTGAACTGATCCGCGGCGAAGGCATCAACCTTCTGAACTCCTACTGGCCGCTGCTGATCATGTCGCTGACCGGCCTCGGATTCAAGAACGGTCTGTACGTCTTCCTGCTCCGTCAGTTCTACAAGGGCATCCCGGACGAACTGGAAGAGTCCGCATACCTCGACGGCTCCGGCACGTTCCGCACGTTCGTGCAGATCATCCTGCCGCTGTCCATTCCGATGCTGATCACCGTCTTCATGTTCTCGTTCTCGTGGCAGTGGACTGACAACTTCTATACGGAGTTGTTCTTCATCGCCGACTCCGGCCCGAAGCTCATGCCCGAGATCGTGAAAGTCCCGCGCTCGCTCGACGTTAACTTCGCCGGCGGCACGCTGTACAGTTCCGCGATCCAGAACACCTGCGGCCTGATGATCATCCTGCCGCTGATCGTGATCTACCTCTTCGCGCAGCGGTACATCATGGAAGGCATCGAACGCTCCGGTATCACCGGCTAAGGAAAAACGCGTGGCGGCTCTTGCAAGAGCCCCCCGCACCCCCAGAAACCTTGAAAAAGTTTTCTGGCCTCACCAATACAGAAAGCCGAACTCGTCAGAGTTCGGCTTTTCGTTTTGACGTTTGCCCAATCAAAAAACTGCACCCCAACGAGGTGCAGTTTTCTATATTGGTGAAGCAGGAAATAGTTTGAAAGTTCTTGGGGGCCTGGGGGCTTCTTGCAAGAAGCCCCCCAGCGCGTTCCCTTAGCACATTCCGGAGAGGATCGACTCGGCAGAGGCGAGGGCTTCCGCAATTTTGGAAATATCGCGTCCGCCGGCAGCTGCGCTGTCGGGACGGCCGCCGCCCTTGCCGCCGGTCACGGCTGCGACGCCGCCCACGAGCTTGCCCGTGTGCGCGCCTGCCTTGACGGCATCTGCGCCGGCTGCGCCGACGAAGTTCAACTTGTCACCCGAGTGGATCGCGAAGACCGCGACCATGTCGGCGTACTTGTCTTTCACGGAGTCGCAGAGCGAGCGTGCGGCATCCATCGACGTGTCGCCCATGTCGGCGACGAGCAGACGGACGGCACCGACCTGCTTCGCGGAGGAAACCAGCGCGTCGAGCTTGCCGGCGGCGAGCTTCGCGTTCAGCGATTCGACCGTCTTCTTCGCGGCAGAACATTCCGCCTGAAGTGCCGCGGCGCGGGTTGCGATGTCGGATACGTTGTTTGATTTCAGCACCTGCGCGGTCTCCGCGATAAGAACTTCCTTCGCGGCGAGGAGATCGAGCACGCCGAAGCCGGTCGTGCCGACGATGCGGCGCACGCCTGCGGCGACGGAGGACTCGGAAATGATCTTGAACAGACCGATCTTCGCGGTGTTCGTGACGTGCGTACCGCCGCAGAGCTCGGTGGAGAACTCACCCATTCTGACCATGCGGACCTTGGAGCCGTACTTTTCGCCGAACAACGCCATCGCGCCGGACTGCTTTGCCGTCTCCGGATCGGTGACGGTCGTTACGACGTCGGCACCCGCGAGGATCGAGCAGTTGACGATCTTTTCGACTTCGGCAAGCTCGTCCTTCGTCATCGCGGCGAAGTGCGAGAAGTCGAAGCGGCATTCCTTGTCATCGACGTAGGAGCCCGCCTGCTCGACGTGCGTGCCGAGCACTTTCCGCAGCGCCGCCTGGAGCAGGTGCGCCGAGGAGTGATTCCGGCGGATCGCCTCGCGGCGAGCGGTGTCGATCGCGGCCGTGACCGTCTCGCCGAGCGAAACGGCGCCGTCCTCGACGCGGCAGATGTGGAGGTACACGCCGTCGGTCTTCTTCGTATCGACGACGGTGAGAAGCGCTTTTTCGGTGCGGATCACGCCGGTGTCGCCGACCTGACCGCCGCCCTCGCCGTAGAACGGCGTCTTGTCGAGGACGATCGTGCAGTCACCCTCGGAGACGGACTCTGCGCTGCCCTCGTCGGTGAGGATCGCGATGATCTTGCCGGTCGATTCGTTCTCGTCGTAGCCGGTGAACTCGGTCTTCTGGAGGTCGGAGATCAGCGACTTCGTGTCGCTGTCCCAGCCGGAGATGTTGCCGCGGGCGGCTCTTGCGCGGGCCTTCTGCTCGTCCATGCAGACGTGGAAGCCGTCCTCGTCGATACCGAGCCCCTTCTCCTCCGCGATCTCGCGGGTGAGGTCGAGCGGGAAGCCGTAGGTGTCGCTGAGCTTGAAGACGTCAGCGCCGGCGAGTTCGGTCTTGCCGGCCTCTTTCGCGTCGGCGATCAGCTTTTCCAGCAGCGTCATGCCGGATTCCACGGTCGCGTCGAAGCGTTCTTCTTCCATGCCGACGATGCGGCAGACGTAGTCGAGCTTCTCGGTGAGGTACGGGTACGCGGAGAGGTTTTCACGCGCGACGACCTTGACGATGTCGGTCAGGAACGCGCCCTTGATGCCGAGCAGACGTCCGTGGCGGCAGGCGCGGCGGAGCAGGCGGCGAAGCACGTAGCCGCGTCCCTCGTTGGACGGCAGGACGCCGTCGGCGATGAGGAACGAGGAGGCACGCATGTGGTCGGCGATGATGCGGAGCGAGACGTCGGACTTTTCGTTGTCGTGGTAGCAGACGCCCGCCTTTTCGCTGATCGCGGCGATGATGTTGCGGATCGTATCGACGTCGAACATGGAGTCAACGCCCTGCATGACGCAGGCGAGACGTTCGAGGCCCATGCCGGTGTCGATGTTCTTCTGGGCGAGCTCGGTGTAGTTGCCGTTGCCGTCGTTGTTGAACTGGGAGAACACGTTGTTCCAGATTTCCATATAGCGGTCGCAGTCGCAGCCGGGCTTGCAGTTGGGCTTGCCGCAGCCGTA
>JAKSPV010000050.1 GCA_024404475.1 Clostridia bacterium
CGTTTCCGTCGCCGTGTCCGTTCTCGCGGAGTTCCTTTTCGACCTTGCCTGCAAAAAAGAGCAGACGGTCGGTGACCTCTCCGCATGTGTCACGGGACTTCTCCTTGCACTCAACGTGCCGGTGTCGATCCCGCTCTGGCAGCTCGTGTTCGGCGACGTCGTTGCAATCGTCGTTGTTAAGTGCCTCTTCGGCGGCATCGGACAGAACTTTGCCAACCCCGCGATCACGGGCCGTATCGTGATGCTCCTCTGCTTCACGGGTACGATGGTCGCCCCGACCGCGACGCGCTTCATGACGCTCGTCGACGGTGTGACCGGCCCGACGCCGCTGGCGGCCGCTGCCGCCGGTGAGGCGACGCCGTCCCTTCTCGATCTCTTCCTCGGCAACTGCGGCGGTGCGCTCGGCGAGACCTGCGCCGCGGCGCTTCTCGTCGGCTTCATCTATCTCCTCGCGCGCCGCGTCATCTCGTGGACGACGCCGGTCTTCTTCGTCGCGACGGTCTTCGTCTTCGCGCTGATCGTCAAGGGCAGCGCCGCGGACGCTCTCGCACAGATCCTCTCCGGCGGTCTTCTCCTCGGCGCGATCTTCATGGCGACCGACTACGCGACGACGCCTCTGACGCCCCTCGGCAAGATCATTTTCGGCATCGGCTGCGGGCTCATCACGGGCGTGATCCGCTACTTCGGCTCGCTGCCCGAGGGCGTGTCGTACTCCATTCTCCTTATGAACATCCTGACCCCGTTCATTGACAAGCTGACCGCGCAGCGGCCTCTCGGAAAGGCGGCGGTCAAATGAAGAACATAGCACTTCGCAGTATCGTTATTCTGAGCGCCATCTGCCTCGCGGCAGCGGCGCTGCTCGCCGTCACCAATCTCGTGACCGAGCCGATCATCCGCGAGAGTGAAGCCGCCGAAGCGAAAGCGGCGCTCGCCGAGGTCATGCCCGACGGCGGCGAGTTCACCCCGATCGACGTGCCGGAGAACGCTCCCTCGACCGTGACTGCCGTCTGGCAGTCCGAGACGGGCTACGTCTTCCAGCTCACGGCGAGCGGCTACGCGCCCGGCATCCGCATCATGTGCGGCATCGGTTTTGACGGCAAAATCACCGGCGTCAAGACGGTCTCCTCCTCCGAGACGCCCGGCTTCGGCAAGAAATGCGAGGAAGCGTGGTACCAGGAACAGTACAAGGGCGCCGACGAATCGCTCGCCGGCGTTGACGCGATCTCCGGCGCGACCAAGACCTCGAACGGTTACAAGGGCGCGATCAAAGACGCGTTTGCACTCTTTGCTTCGCTGACTTCGGAAGGGGGTGAGTCCTGATGGCTGAAAAGTGGAAGATCCTTCTGAAAGGCATCATCAAGGAGAACCCCGTGCTCGTGCTCGTGCTCGGCACCTGCCCGACGCTCGCCATGACGACTTCGCTCTCGAACGCCGTCGGCATGGGACTTTCCGTTCTGTTCGTGCTCGTCTGCTCGAACATCGTCATCTCCGCGCTGCGGAAACTGATCCCCGATCAGGTGCGTATCCCGGCGTACATCGTCGTTATCGCCTGCTTCGTGACGGTCGTCAAGATGCTGCTGCAGGCATTCGTGCCGGCACTCTTCGCGTCGCTCGGCACGTTCCTTGACCTTATCGTCGTCAACTGCATCATCCTCGGCCGCGCCGAGATGTTTGCGAGCAAGAACACGGTCCTCGACTCCGCGCTTGACGGCGTCGGCATGGGCATCGGCTTCACGCTGGCGCTCATCGTCATGGCAACGATCCGCGAGGTCTTCGGCGCCGGCACGTTCTTCGGACTTGCTGTTCCCGTGCTCGAAAACTATCACTTCTCGATCCTCACCCAGCCGACCGGCGGCTTCTTCATCTTCGGCTGCGTCATGGCGCTGACGATCAAGCTGACCGCGGGCAAAGCGCCGATCCGCAAGAGCTTCGGCTGCGAGGGCTGCCCGTCCGCCGCCGTCTGCCACCGCGACGCCTGCTCCGGTGACGCCGGAAAGGAGGCAAACTGATGAATTACTTACTTGTTCTGTTTGCCTGCGTGCTCGTCAACAATGTTATTTTCAACCAGACCTACGGCATCTGCCCGTTCCTCGGCGTCTCCAAGAAGACCGATCAGGCGATCGGCATGGGCCTCGCCGTGACGTTCGTCATGACCGCCGCTGCGGCCGTTACATGGCCGATCCAGCATTACGTTCTGAACCGTCTCGGGCTCGGTTATCTCCAGACGATCATCTTCATCCTCGTCATCGCCGCGCTCGTGCAGTTCATCGAGATGGTGCTCAAAAAGTTCATCCCGTCGCTGCACCGCTCGCTCGGCGTGTACCTGCCGCTGATCACCACGAACTGCGCCGTTCTCGGCGTGACCGTGGACAACATTTCCGCATCGTATTCGTTCCTGACCTCGCTCGTGACCGCGTTCGGCCTCGGCGTCGGCTTCCTTCTCGCGATGATCCTGTTCTCCGGCGTGCGTTCGCGCATGGAGGGAAGCGACATCTCGAAATCGTGGAAAGGCCTGCCGATCACGCTGGCCGCCGCCGCGATCGTTTCAATGTGCTTCAAGGGCTTTGAGGGCGTGATCGCGATCCCGTCCGCCGCTGAGGCGCCGGAGCTTTACGTCAAGGCGACCGAGTCCTCGTCGAGCGGCGACGTCGTGCGCGACTTGCTCCTCGCGATCGGTATCGTGACGCTGATCGGCTTCATCTGCGCCGCGCTCCTTATGGTCGCGTCCCGCTTCATGGCGGTCAAGGAGGACGAGCGTTTCCCGAAGATCCGCGCGTTGCTCCCCGGCGCCAACTGCGGCGCCTGCGGCTTTGCCGGCTGTGACGGCTACGCGAAAGCACTGCTCGAGGGCGCCGCTGTCAACCGTTGTATCCCCGGCGCGGACGACGTTGCTGCCGCGCTGGCAGACGCGCTCGGACGCGAGTTCGAGGACGTCGAGGAGCAGGTCGCCGTCGTTGCCTGCAACGGTGACTGCAACGTTGCGAACATGAAGTGCGATTACCACGGCTTGAAGACCTGCGCCGCCGCGAAGCTCTCGTTCGGCAGCCAGAAGACCTGCACGTGGGGCTGCATCGGCTTCGGCGACTGCGCCGCCGCCTGCCCGCAGAACGCGATCTGCATCGAGAACGGCATCGCCCACGTCGATACCCGCGCCTGCATCGGCTGCGGTATGTGCGCCGGCGTCTGCCCGCAGCACATCATCAAGCTGACCTCCGACAAGGAGCGCGTCGTCGTCCTCTGCAACAACCGCGAGAAGGGCGCGGACACGCGCAAGTCCTGCCAGCTCGGCTGCATCGGCTGCAAGAAGTGCGAAAAGAACTGCCCGACCGGCGCGATCAAGGTGAAAGACAATCTCGCCGAGATCGACCAGTCGCTCTGCATCAACTGCAAGGCGTGCGTGGAGAACTGCCCCGTCGGCGCGATCCTGTACGCGAACCTCTCCGGCTGGCACCGCCAGGCGAAAAAATAACCTATCACCCAAACGGAAGGAGTGACCGGCCCGTGAAGAAAAAACTTCTTTGGGACGCCGCGCTGCTCCTTCTTTGTTTATGCCTTGCGGGCGGATTCCTGCTCTGGGACGCGCTTGGGCGCGCTGAGGGCGCTGTGGCCGTCGTTTCCGTTGACGGTGTGGAAGTGGCACGGTACCCGCTTGACGTGCCCTGCGAGGTCGTCCTCCACGGCACGGACGGTGAGAACGTCCTCGTTATCGAAGACGGCTGCGCCTTTATCCGTGAGGCAGACTGCCCCGACAAGGTCTGCGTCCGCACGGGCAAGATCCGCTGGGAGGGTGAGACGATCGTCTGCCTGCCGCACCGGCTCATGGTCCGCATCGCGGGCGGGGAGGGAGGCGTTGACGGATGACGGATAAAAAAAGAACGCCGGCACGGCGTGCCGCGTTCCTCGGCGCCATGACGGCGCTGGCGCTGATCCTCTCCTACGTGGAAAGCTTCGTGCCGATGCCCCTGCCGGGCGTCAAACTCGGGCTCGCCAACCTCGTCGCGGTGTTCGTTCTGTACCGCGAGGGCGTTCTCCGCGCCGCAGGCGTGTCGCTCATCCGCGTTCTCCTCTCCTCGCTTCTCTTCGGCAGTACGGTATCGCTCGCGTATTCGCTCGCGGGCGCGGCGCTCAGCATCGCGGTCATGGCATGTCTCCGGCGGACGGATCGCTTCTCGCCGCTCGGCGTCAGCATCGCGGGCGGCGTCATGCACAACGCGGGACAAATCATTGTTTGCTGTATCCTGCTCGACACGGCGGCAGTCGCCGCGTACCTGCCGATCCTGACCGTCAGCGGAGCGGTCGCCGGCGTCGCCATCGGCGCCCTCGCGGCGCTGCTCCTCTCGCGGATCCCGAAAAAATAAAAGCCCCGGCGCCGAAGCGCCGGGCTTTTTTCAGTTATGTACGAGCGTGCCGTCCGGGTAGAGCCAGAAGGCCGTGACGCCGAGCCGTTCGGCGACGGCGCGTCCCTCCGCCTCCGTCATGCAGAACAGCGCCGTCGAGAGCGCGTCCGCGAGCGTGCTGTCCGCCGCCTCGACCGTGACCGATACGAAACCGACGGCGGGATAGTTCGTCCGCGGGTCGATGATGTGATGGTAGTTCTGCCCGTCCACGGTGAAATACCGCTGGTACGAACCGCTTGTCACAAGTGTGCCGGACGAGACCTCACGCAGCGCGGCGCAGTCGCCCTCGGGTGCGCGGATGCCGAGTGTCCACGGCACCCCCGCCTTGTCGCCGACGGCGCGGATGTTTCCGCCGAGATCGAGGAGAACGTGGTCGTATCCGAGCCCTGTGAGCCGCTCCGCCGCCTTTTCCGCAGCGTAGCCCTTGGCAACGGCGCCGAGATCGAGCGAGGCGTCCTTATCTGCAATATAAAGCGTCCCCGCTTCGCGGTCGATCCGAAGCGCGGCAATATCCGTGTGCGCGGCGGCCTCGCTGAGTGCCGCGTCATCCGGCAGGGAAGCCGACGCGGGGTCGGCAAGCGCCCTCTCGCGTGCCTCGTGCCAGAGGTCGAGCACGCTGCCGAGCATGACGTTCAGCCGGCCGTCCGTCTCGCCGTACATCCGGACGGCGAAATCGCAAAGATCGAGGAGCGCCGGGTCGACTTCTGCGGGCTCCGTGCCCGCCTTGTCATTGACCGTTTTGAGGTTGTTCATCCCGGCGTATTCATGGTAACGGTCGAAGAGGCGGTGGAGTCGCCCGAGTTCGTCCCAGACCGCGTCTGCGGCGGTGCGGAACTCCGTGTCTGTCATGTCCGCGGCGGTGACCGTCACGACCGTGTCAAAGTAATCGTAGCGCGTTTCCGTGTGCGTGCCGCGCTTTTCCGCGCAGCCCGGCAACAGCAGCAAAAGGGCGGCGGCAGCCGCGATCAGCCGTTTCACCTCGTCTCCTTTTCGGCAATTGCCGAACGAACGGAGGAGAGGTCGGAGCGGATCTGCGCGGCGAGCGCGTCCGCGTCCGCAAACTGCTGCTCCGGACGGAGAAAGGCGAGAAACGAGGTCTCGACGAGCTCGCCGTAGAGGTTGCCCGTGAAGTCGAAAAGGTAGCTTTCGGCGGTGACGGTATCGCCGCCGACCGTCGGACAGACGCCGACGTTGGTGACGGCGTCGTACGTTTTGCCGCGTACCGTGCACGTCGTGCGGTAGACGCCGCGGCGCGGGATCACGAGAGCCGCGGGAAAGTGCTGGTTGATCGTCGGGGCGCCGAGCCGGCGGCCGAGTGCTTTGCCGTGCTCGACAGGTGCAGTCAGTGCAAATGCCCGTCCCAAAAGGACTTTTGCTTCATCCGGCTTCCCGGATTCAAGCAGTTTCCGGATACGCGTCGTGCTGATCGGCTCGCCGCCGACGTTCATCGGCGGGAGGATGTCTGCGTTCCCGGCCATGAGCCGCACGAGGTCGTCCGGCGTGCCGGCAGCGTCTTTCCCGAAACGGAAATTGAAGCCGCAGACGGCGTGAACGGCACCGCAAGTGCCGCGGAGAAACGAGATGAAATCCGTCGGTGCGAGGCCGCGCAGTTCGGCAAACGACGCGACGTTCAGAACGTCGATGCCCGCGTCAGCGATGCGCGACGCGCGCTCTTCCGCATCCGTCAGACGTGTCCGAGTTTTGGCGCTTGTCAAAATTTCGTCGAAGGTAAATACGCCGCTTTTCACATGTTGTCCGGCGGCGAGTGCGACCGTCTTTCGGAGGAGGGCGAGGTGCGCCGCATGTACGCCGTCAAAAAAGCCGAGTGCGAGAACGGATTTCTCGTCGGCGGGTGTGCTCGCCAGCGTGACGTGTCGTATCTCCATCGCGCTCACTCCTTTCGGTCGGATTTTTTATCTGTCCAGGATCAGTTTTTCGATCATGTAGGCGAGGCCGTCTTCGTCGTTCGTTTTTGTGACGAAGCGGGCTGCTTCAAGAACGCGCGGGTGCGCGTTGCCCATGGCGACGCCCATGCCTGCCGCCTCGATCATGTCAAGGTCGTTGAGTCCGTCGCCGATGGCGACGATCTCCTCTCTTGCAAAGCCGAGCTCCTCTGCGACGGCGAGGAGAGCCGCCGATTTCGAGACGCGGCTGTTCATGAATTCGAGGTAACGCGGATTGGACGTTGTGAAGCGGACGCTGTCGCCGAGCGACGTGCCGAGCTCGTCCATGTAGCGGATGACCGTCTCCGGCTCGTCGAGCCAGAGCATCTTGGTGACGTGCCCCGCGATCGGCGCAAAATCGGTGATCTCGATCGGCGTTTCCATCGTCAGCGTGCGGTAATCCAGAACGATCTCCGACACGCGGTTGCAGTAAAGATGATTGTTCGCCCATGCAATGACGGTCGTGCCGCGGGCACAGCCCTCACGCCAGATCGTCCGGGCGGCTTCCTCGGGGAGTCCGTCGGAGAGAATGACGCGGCCGGTGTCGGCAGTCAGCACCATCGAGCCGTTATAAGTAATGACGGGCACGTCGGGCGAGAGAAGATGCCGGAACTTCCGGATCCCCTGCAGCGGCCGTCCCGTGGAGAGCGTGAAGAGAACGCCGGCGTCTTTCGCCCGGCGGATCGCGTCTTCGGTCGCGGGGCGAAGCGTCCGCGCGGAATCGAGAAGCGTGCCGTCGATGTCGGCGGCGATGAGTTTGTACATATGCAGCACCTGCTTTCTGCTTTTCAGCATATCACAAAACGTGGGGAAATGCAAGGGGCGCGTGCGTCTTGACAAACGTGCCGCGGCGCGGTACAATGAAAAAAACGACAAAGGAAAGCGGGAAAGCGTATGACGAAAGAGAAGGGCGTCGTCGGCGTCATCGTCGCGATGCAGAAAGAACTGGATTCGATCCGGGAGAGCATGACGGACGTGTCCGTGGAAACGATCAGCGGGATACCGTTCGCCTCCGGCGAACTGGAAGGGCACCGCGTCGTCGTCGCGCTTTCGGGCGTCGGCAAGGTCTTCGCAGCGATCTGTACCCAGACGATGATCTTCCGCTATCACCCCTCGCTGATCGTCAACACCGGTATCGCCGGCACGCTGATGGGGGATGCCGGCATCGGTGACGTCGTCGTGGCGACGGACGTCGTGCAGCACGACATGGATACCTCGCCGATCGGCGATCCCGTCGGCTTGATCTCCGGCATCCACGTCATCCACATCGACACGGACGCCGAAGCGTCGGCGTGTTTCTGCCGCGCGGCAGAAGCCGCCGGACTTAAGACCGTCCGCGGGACGGTTGCCTCGGGCGATCAGTTCGTTGCCAGCCGGGAGCGCAAGGCGGAGATCGTCGCGCTGTTCGGCGGTGCGGCCTGCGAGATGGAAGGCGCCGCGGTCGGGCAGGTATGCTACGTGAACGGCGTGCCGTTCTGCGTGGTGCGGACGATCTCGGACGAGGCGGACGGCCGCGTCGCCGAGGATTATCCGGCGTTTGCCCGGCGTGCCGCGGAGCGGAGTTGTTCCGTTCTTCGGGCGTTCCTCCGGAATCTGTGAGAAACGATGCGGGGCGCCTTTTGGAAAAGGCGTCCCACACTCCGCGAAAATTTTCGGACTGTTTCCGACTTCACCAATATGGCAGCTGCATCCCCTTTGGAGTGCGGGTCCTGCAAAAAAACGAAGGGCTTCTGCCGCGGCAGAAGCCCTTTTTGGTTCAGTTGACAGCGATAAGCCGCTCGCCGGGGGAACTTTTTCCGCCGCTGCGCGTCTAACGGTCAGCGCATCCAGAACGCGGCGAGATCGCCGAGCGGGTCGATCTGCCACGCGACGAGGAGCACGTTCCGCACGATAAACTGCCCGACGAAGACGGCGGCGAGGAGAATGAGCCCGATCTTCCGGAGCCGCGCGTACCGCGCCGTCCGGCACCAGTCATCCGAGGCGCGCTCGAGCGAGATAAGGCCGAAAACGTCGTAGACGATGAGGGCAAGCACAAGGGCGATGACGGTCGGGTTCGCGACGAGCGAGCCGACGATATCAAGCGAAAGCAGCGCCCGCGCCGCGCGGCTTCCGCCGCAGCCGGGGCAGTAGAGGTGAAAAAACGCCTCGAACGGGCACAAGAGCGGCAGGTGCAGCACGTCCCGGCAGAAGGGGACGAACACGTAGAGAAAGAGAAGCCCCGCGGCGGCGGGAATGATGTTCCAAAGCAAAAGCTCGAGCGTTTTTCGGCGGCGGTAAGTCATCCCGTTTCTCCTTTCCGTTTTTTCTTTATTGTAGCATATCACGCCGGGGGTTGCAAGTTTTTTCCGCGTTTCCTTGCTTTTCTGCCCGTCGGTGTGCTATACTGTCATGGAGGGCCGCGTGCCCGATTCTCCCGTCGGAGAGAAAGGAACCGTCATGGAACAGATCAAAACCGCAGAAAGAAAAGAGAGCCGCGCGTGGGACGTCGTCCGACGCTTTTTGTGCCTTGTGCCGGCAGGCGTCAGCATTGCCGCACTTCTTTTTGCGTCGTCGCTCGCTGACCGGGAGAGCGAAACGTTCGTTGCCGAACGGACGGAGGCGCTCGTCGTTTCCTTTGCGGTGATCTTCGTTTCCGCCGCGGCGGCGATCCTTTTCGGCAAGTTCGGAGGGCCGGGGCTTTTCCTGCGTCGGGGGCTGCAAGTTGCCATGCTCTTCGTCGTGCCGCCGGCGTCGTTCGTGATCGTCGAGACGTTTACGCACGATGTGATGCAGATCGGTAACCGGACAAAGGCACTCAACATTTTGTTCTTTATTCTTTTGGAACTGATCTTGCTTGCGATCTCCCGCCGGCCCGCCGTCGCGTGCACCGCGGTGCTGGCGCTGACCGCCGTGACCGGCATCGCCAACAGCCTCGCGCTTCA
>JAKSPV010000051.1 GCA_024404475.1 Clostridia bacterium
TCAAGGGCATCAACCCCGATGAATGCGTCGCTGTCGGCGCGGCGATCCAGGGCGGTGTCCTCGGCGGCGACGTCAAGGATCTGCTCCTGCTTGACGTCACGCCTCTGACGCTCGGCATCGAGACGCTCGGCGGCGTTTCCACCCCGATCATTGACCGCAACACGACGATCCCGGTCAAAAAGAGCCAGGTCTTTTCGACCGCGGCTGACGGGCAGACCTCCGTTGAGATCCACGTTCTGCAGGGCGAGAGACAGATGGCTGCCGGCAACACGACGCTCGGCCGCTTCATGCTCGACGGTATCCCCGCCGCACCGCGCGGCGTGCCGCAGATCGAGGTCACCTTCGACATCGACGCGAACGGCATCGTGAACGTCTACGCGAAGGATAAGGGCACCGGCAAGGAACAGCACATCACGATCACCTCCTCGACCAACATGTCGAAGGAAGATATCGATAGAGCCGTCCGCGAAGCGGAGAAATTCGCCGAAGAGGACAAGAAGCAGAAGGAAGCCGTCGAGATCAGAAACCGTGCGGAGTCCATCGTGTTCCAGAGCCAGAAGACGCTCTCCGACATCGGCGACAAGCTGCCGGACAGCGACAAGGCCGACGTCAACGCAGCACTCGAAAAGCTGCAGGAGACCTTGAAGGGCACTGACACCGAGGCGATCAAGGCGGACACCGAGGCGCTTGAAAAGGCGTTCTACGCGCTCTCCGAGAAACTTTACAAGCAGTCCGGTGCTGACGCAGGCGCTGCCGGCGCATCCGACGCGGGTGCGCAGGGCGGAGACGGCACGTACTACAACGCCGACTTCGAGGACAAATCCGATAAATAATCATTCAACCGGCAAAACCGGCATGGCTGCAGCGGGCGGGGACAACTCCGCCCGCGTGCGCCGTTTTTCCGGTTTTCGATCTTCCCGAGAAAGGATACGACAATGGCGGACGAAAAACGCGACTACTATGAAACGCTGGGCGTTGACAGGAGCGCGGACGAACAGACCATCAAACAGGCCTATTTCAAGCTGGCGAAGCAGTACCATCCCGACATGAACCCCGGCAACGCCGAGGCGGAGCAGAAATTCAAAGAGGTCAACGAGGCGTACGCCGTACTCTCCGACGCGGACAAACGCGCAAAGTACGATCAGTACGGCCACGCGGCGTTCGAGCAGGGCGGAGGCGGCGCATACGGCGGCGGCTTCTCCGGTTTCGAGGGCTTTGATTTCGGCGATATCTTCTCCAGCTTCTTCGGCGGCGGCATGGGCGGCTCCGCGAGACGGAACGGCCCGCAGCGCGGCGACGACATCGGCATCCGGCTGACGATCGACTTCAACGAGGCGGTCTTCGGGTGCAAGAAGGAAGTAACATACTCGCGTGTGCAGAAATGCGCGGACTGCGGCGGCACCGGTGCGGCGAAGGGGACTTCCCCGAAGACCTGCCCGGAGTGCGGCGGCAGCGGTCAGGTGCGCGTGCAGCAGCGGACGCCGTTCGGTGTGATGCAATCGACCAGAGGCTGCGACCGGTGCCGCGGTACCGGCAAGATCGTCGAGACGCCGTGCACGTCGTGCCGCGGCGCGGGATATATCCGTGCGCAGAAGAAACTCGACGTATCCGTTCCGGCGGGTATTGACGACGGGCAGCGCATCGCGCTGCGCGGGCAGGGCTCCGACGGCAAGAACGGCGGGCCGGCAGGCGATCTGACGATCCAGATCAGCGTCCGTCCGTCGCAGATCTTCGAACGCGACGGCTACGACGTGTACTGCGAGGTGCCGATCACGTTTGCGGAAGCGGCGCTCGGCGCCGAGATTGACATCCCGACGCTCGATGGTGAGATGAAATACACGATCCCCGAGGGCACGCAGACCGGCACGGAGTTCAAACTCCGCGGCAAGGGCGTGCAGGCGGTCAACAATCCGAAGAGCCGCGGCGACTTGCACATCGTCGTGAACGTGGAGGTGCCGCGCGGTCTCCGCGAGGAACAGCGTGAGCTGCTCCGCAAATTCGCGGACAGCACCGGCAACGGCAACTATGCGAAACGGGAAAGTTTCTTCAAACGCTTCGGGAGGAAATCGTAATGTATGAAAATGACAACACAGAAGAAACCGCGGCTGCGACGTCGTGGGTGAAGATCACCGCGACCGCGAAGCGGGAATACATGGACGACTTGTCGGCGGTGATGAGCATGATCTCGTCGCAGCAGATGATCGAGGACTACGCCGACGTTGAGCAGACGCTCGACGGCGTGTACGGTGATCTGATCGACGAGAAATTACTCAAGGCAGACAAGACGGTCGTTTCCGTCTCGGTCTTCGTCGCGGCGACCTACAACCCCGCCGAATCGACGCACTATCTTGTGGCGCGCTTCGCCGAGCTCGGCATTCCGGCCGAGGTCACGACGGAGAGCGTGTGCGAGGAGGACTGGGCGGATTCGTGGAAACAGTATTACAAGCCGATCAAGACCGGCGAGCGGATCGTGATCGTTCCCGTGTGGGAGCACTACGATGCGGCACCGGGTGAGCTGATCGTTTTGATGGATCCGGGCATGGCGTTCGGGACGGGCACGCACGAGACGACGCGTCTCTGCGCGACGCTGCTCGAAAAGTACGTGAAGCCCGGCTGCAAGATGCTCGACGTGGGCTGCGGCAGCGGTATTCTGGCGATCTGCGCGGCGAAGCTCGGCGCGGCCGACTGCTTCGCGTGCGACATAGACAAGACGGCGGTGCGGATCGCGGGCGAGAACGCGGTGCTGAACGCGACGCCGGCGGTCAAGGTGGGCGTCTCCAATCTGCTCGCCGAGGCGCCGAAGGCACACGGCGGCTACGACGTCGTCTGCGCGAACATCGTGGCGGACATCGTCATGCGGCTCGGGCCGGACGTGGGCGATTACATGGCGCCGGACGGCGTTCTGATCGCCTCGGGCATCATCACCGAGCGGAAGGACGAGGTCGTGACGGCACTCGCAAAGTGCGGCCTGCATCTCGTGAACTCCCTCGTCGAGAACGGCTGGTTCTGCGGCTGCTTTGTAAAATGAGAGAGACGACGTGGGGGGACGAGCCGGGGGCTTCTTGCAAGAAGCCCCCGAACCCCCAGAAACCTTAAAAAGGTTTCTGACATCACCAATATAGAAAGCCGAGGTCGTAAGGCCTCGGCTTTTTACGTCGTGCACATCAATATTTGAAAGTTTCGCGCGCCTTTTCAAAAAGGCGGCCGAGCGTGTGGGGCGAGGCGCCCCAACATTGACATTGTCCGTCGGATGTGGTATGATATGCTATCTCTATTTATACGCATGCGGAGGGACGAGCCATGCCGAGATTTTTTGTCACCGAAGAAGCGATCCGGACGATGCCGGACGGCACCGCGGAGATCACGCTGACCGGTGCCGACGCCGCACACGTCACGAAATCGCTCAGGATGCAGCGCGGTGATGCGCTGACGGTTTGCGACGGCGCACGGCGCGAATACCGCGGGACGATCGTCTCGCTCGGCGACACGGTCACGGTCTCCGTCTCGTCCGTTTCGGACGCAACGACGGAGCCGCCGTACGAGGCGGTACTCTATCAGGCACTCGTCAAGGGCGACAAGTTCGACACGGTCGTGCAGAAGGCAGTCGAGTGCGGCGTCACGGCGATCGTGCCCGTTCTGACAGATCGCTGCACGGTACGCCCCGACGAAAAAGGACTCGGCAACAAGCTTGTGCGCTGGCGCCGCATCGCGGCGGAGGCCGCCGGCCAATGCGGACGCGGGATCATACCCGAGGTGCGCGAAATGCTGACGCTCCGTGAGGCGGTCGCCGAGGCGGGACGTGCCGACGCGCCGCTGTTCTGCTACGAGGGTGATGGGACGCTGCCGCTGCCGCAGGCGCTCCGCAGGAAAGACGTCCGGACGGTGTCGCTTCTCATCGGCCCGGAGGGCGGTTTTTCCGAGAGCGACGTTATGCTGGCAAAAGAAAACGGCATGATCCCGGTCGGGCTCGGGCGGCGGATCCTCCGGACGGAGACGGCATCCGGATTCGTTCTTGCGTGCCTTTCCTACGAGCTGGAACTGTGAAAAATCGCAATTTGCGACTAAATCCACAATTTTTCTTGCTCGATTTTGGTCAGTTTGATAGGAAATGTTCAAAAAACTATTGAAAAAATACAAAAAATCTTGTAATATATAGTGTAAAGATAACAAAAAACGCCTGCCGGACGTTTTGAAAGGACTTATACTATGTCGAATCGTTTATTCCAGGGTGTTATTCATCAGATGCGGGACGCCGTTGACCGTGTGATCGGCGTTATTGACGACGGCGGTATCGTGATCGCGTGCAGCGAACTCGGCAAAATGGGCGAGTTCCGCCAGGGCGTGCGGGAAGAGCTTTCCTACGCCTCCGAGCGCACGACGATCGGCGGCTACACCTATCAGCCGATCCCGTCCGGCGCCAAATGGGAATACGTTGTTTTCGTCGAGGGCGAGGACAAACTGGCCGAGAAATTCGCGGCCGTTCTTGCGATCTCCCTTTCCAACCTAAAAAATCTCTATGACGAGAAGTACGACAAGAGCTCGTTCATCAAGAACATCATCCTCGACAACATCCTGCCGAGCGATATCTATATCAAGAGCAAGGAACTGCACTTTGGCACCGACGAGACGCGCATCGTCTTCCTTATCAAATTCCTCGGCGAGACGGAGATGCTGCCGTTCGACATGGTGCAGAATCTGTTCCCCGACAAGAACAAGGATTACGTCATCAGCGTCGGCGAGCGCGACATCGTGCTTGTCAAGGAGATCCGCCGCGGCTCCGATGCGAAGTCGATCGAGAAGATCGCCAAGACGCTCGTGGACACGCTGGGCTCCGAGTTCTTCGTGAAGGTCGCCGTCGGCATCGGTACCGCGACCGACAACATCAAGGACCTTGCGCGCTCCTACAAAGAGGCACAGGTCGCTCTCGAGGTCGGCAAGGTGTTCGACACCGAGAAGAGCATCATTACCTACGAAAACCTCGGCATCGGCCGACTCATTTATCAGCTGCCGACAACGCTGTGTGAAATGTTCCTGCAGGAAGTCTTCAAGAACGGCTCGCTCGAGTCGCTCGACCGCGAGACGCTGCAGACCATTCAGTGCTTCTTCGAGAACAACCTGAACGTTTCCGAGACCTCGCGCAAACTGTTCGTCCACCGCAACACGCTCGTGTACCGCCTCGAAAAGATCCGCAAGCTGACGGGTCTCGATCTCCGCGAATTCGACCACGCCATCACGTTCAAGGTGGCGCTGATGGTCAAGCGGTATCTGCAGTCGAAGAACGGCAAGTACGAGCGCTGAGCGCCCGCAGAAAGGATTTTTATGATCGATCTTATCAACGTCCGAAAGACGTACCCGAACGGTACCGTCGCGCTCGATGACGTTTCGCTCCACATCGACGACGGCGAGTTCGTGTTTATCATAGGACATTCCGGCGCCGGCAAATCGACGCTCGTGAAGCTGCTTCTCCGCGAGGAGAAGGCGACCTCCGGCACGATCCTCGTCAGCAAGGCGGAAAAGCCGAAAAAAGAAGGCGCCAAACGCGCCGCGTACAACGTCGGCAGTCTGCCGAACTATCTCGTCCCGCGGTACCGCCGTACGGTGGGTGTCGTGTTCCAGGACTTCAAACTGTTCCGCGACAAGACCGTTTTCGAGAATGTCGCGTTCGCCATGCGCGTCATCGGAACGCCGTCATCCGTCATCAAGCAGCGCGTCCCCGCAATCCTCGCGACGGTCGGCCTCGCCGACAAGCAGAAGTGCTTCCCGCACGAGCTGTCCGGCGGCGAGAAACAGCGCGTCGCACTCGCACGTGCGCTTGCGAACAAGCCGCAGATCATTCTGGCGGACGAGCCGACCGGCAACATCGACCCGAAGATGAGTCTCGAGATCATGGAACTGCTCATGCGGATCAACCAGAAACTCGGCAAGACGGTCATCGTCGTGACGCATGAAAAGAACTTCGTCGATTATTACAAGCAGCGCGTCGTCATGCTGGACCACGGCCATATCGTCGAGGATCACGTGGGAGGGTATGCGCGATGAAGAAACATTACAGCCCGTTCTACTTTATCGGACAGAGTTTTAAGAGTCTCTGGCGCAACGGCGTCATGACGTTCGCCTCCGTCCTCGTTCTGATCAGCATGCTGGTCGTCATCGGCGGCTTCTCGCTGCTCGTCATGAATATCAACCGCAACCTCGAGGCGCTCGGCCTCGAAAGCGATATCGTTGTCATGCTGAACAGCGAGGCGACGGACGAAGAGATCGAAGCCGTGGCTGACCGCCTCGGCCAGATGAAAGACGGCGGCCTCATCCTTTCCCCGGGCGGTGAGCGCGTTCTCGTCGGCAAGGAGGAATTTGAAGCCGCGCCGGAAGAAGACCGCTATGATTTCGAGATCGTCTCCGTTACGCATGTGACGAAGAAAGAGGCGCTCGAATCGCTCCGCGAGACTGACCCCGACCTGTACCAGGAGATCACGGACGAGAACAACCCCCTGCCGGATAAGTTCGTCCTGACGTACCGGAACAGCGCGAAGGTGGAATCCATCACGACCGAGATCAGCGTTGTCATCGACGGCGAGCTCGGCGGCGTCATCAAGTCCGTCCGCGGCTACGAACAGCTCGTCAACTCGATCCTCGCGGTCAAGCGCGGCGTGATGCTCGTCTTCACGTGGTTTCTGATCATGCTCGGCGTCGTCAGTCTGTTCATCATCATGAACACGATCCGCACGTCGATCGTCGCACGGAAAGAGGAAATCGAAATCATGCGCTACGTCGGCGCGTCGTCCACGTTCGTCACCCTGCCGTTCATCGGCGAGGGCTTCATCATCGGCGTGTTCTCCGGCGTCGTCGCGTTCTTTATCGAGAAACTGGTCTACACGACCGTCGTCACGACGCTGACCTCGACAGAGGGCGGCCTCGCGGAGATGATCAGCATCATGCCGTTCGCGGAAGTCTCTGCGCAGTTCTTCTGGGGTGCGCTCGGTATCGGCGTTGCCTGCGGCATCCTCGGCAGTTTCTTCTCCATCCTGAAATACAACAAAACATAAAACCCCGCCGCGGGACGGAAGCAAATCCCTATCCCGCCTGAAGCAATGAGTAAGAAAACCATACCGGTGAGAGTTATCGCGTTTGCGATGGCGTTGCTGTTCGTTTTGCCGCTGTCCGGGTATTTTACGCGGACGAGCGCCGATGGCTCGACGCTTTCCGATATCGAAAAGCAGATCGACAAGCTCGAGGACGACATTGCCGCCGCGAAAGCGAAGATGAACTCGCTGAAAAAGCAGCTCAACGCGATCTCCGACGACGTGCAGGAAGCGAAAAACACGCAGGCGTATTTTAACGAGCTCAAACAGATCACGGAAGAGCGTATCGCCAACATGCAGGCGCTCGACGCGGAACTGACGGCCCGCATGGAAGAGATCGCCGCGGCGATCGAGGAAGCCGAAGTGCAGAAGGACAAGACGTTCGAGACGTTCCTCGACCGCGTGCGTGCGTCGTACGAGCAGGGCGAGGTCTCCTACCTCGAACTTCTTTTCGGCGCCGTGAGCATCTCCGACTTCGCCTCCCGTTGGGATTACGTTTCCTCGCTGCTCGACCACGACCGCAAGACGCTCGAAAAGTACCGTGAAGACAAAACGGCGCTGGAGCAGCAGCAGCGTGAACTCGAAGCGACGAGGAACAAGCAGCTCGTGTCGATGAGCGCACTCGAAGAGCTTGAGACGGAGTACGAGCAGATGAAGGCGGACGCCGATGCGTACCTGAAAGAACTGAAAAAGAAGCAGAACGAACTCGAAGATCAGATCACAAACTACGCGGAAGGGCTTGAAGACATCAACAAGGAGCTCGAGGAAATGCTCCGCAAACGTGCGGAGATGCAGGAGAAGACCTACATCGCCGAGGCGGAACTGCTCTGGCCCGTGAAGCGGACGTACCGGACGATCTCGTCGTATTACGGCCCGCGTACCTACACCTACAAGGGCAAGAAGATCTCCGATACCCATATCGGCATCGACATCACCGGCGGCGGCATCAACAAGACGCCGATCTACGCCGTTGCTGACGGCGAGGTCATCACTGCGAAAGAACATTCGAGCTACGGCAACTACATCATCATCGACCACGGCAGCGGCATCACGACGCTCTACGCGCACTGCAACAAGCTCTATGTGAAGAAGGGCGACGTCGTGAAGGCGGGCGATCAGATCGCCGAGGTCGGCACGACCGGTCAGTCCACCGGGCCGCATCTCCATTTCGAGATCCGCGTCGCCGGCAAGACGGTCAACCCGCTCGAAAAATCCGACAAGAACGGCAAGCATCCTTACGTGGTACAGCCGAGCAAATAAAACCGGCACATAACAGGGAATTTCCGGCGTATACTATCCGGGAGACAGTAAAAGAGGTATCCGATGAAAAAAGTAAGTCTGATCCTGGCGGTCATCATGCTGCTCGCAGTCGCGGTCTGCACGACGTACCTTCTGACGTTCCAGAGCGTTACCCGCATGGCGTCCGAGCGCGTTGACGCGATCGAGAAGCAGTACGACGACACCTACGGTGCGTACTCGCGGCTGTTTGAGGTGATCCGGGAGTTCAAGGAAATGTACGTCCGCGACATCGATGTCTCCGAAGACGAGATCGTCGATCAGCTGATCTACGAATATCTGTACATGACGGGCGACCTCTACGCGGATTATTACACCGCGGAGGAACTCCAGCAGCTCGAGGACGATATGAACGGCCGTGCCGTCGGCATCGGCGTGCAGGTCTCCTATAACCCCGACGAGGAAGCGATCGAGATCTTCCGCGTCGTTTCCGGCTCTCCCGCCGAGGCGGCGGGCATCCTGCCCGGCGACCTGATCGTCGGCGTGAAGGACAAGGACGGCGTCTGGCAGAAGGTTAGCGAGCTCGGCTACAACGAATCCGTGAACTGTGTTTCCGGCGAAGAGGGAACGGCCGCCGAACTGGAGATCAAGCGCTCCGGCGAAGTGAAGACGCTCCTCTTCCGCATCATCCGCGCACCGTTCATCTCGAACACGGTCACGTTCAAGGTCACCGACGCCGACGAGAAGGTCGGTTACGTCCGCGTGACGGAGTTCGACAACACGACGCCGACCGGCTTCTCCGAGGCGTTTGACGCGCTGCTCAAAAAGGGCTGCGACAGCATCGTCGTCGATATGCGCGGCAACCCGGGCGGCTATCTCAC